>NZ_JAKMRZ010000030.1:0-6907 GCF_025772385.1 Campylobacter sp. FU_520
TTAAACCCACTAAGATTAAATCAAATCATAAGGAAAGTATTTACACAAAACTAATCCTATTTTGCTTAATCATTCTGGCACGATTGATAAGAGCATAAAGGGCTAGAAATTCATCGTTAAGCATTTCCTTAAAAGTTTCACTGTATCTATCCCCATCAAATTCAATACTTTTCCATTCTATAATCTCTGATTTAGCATTAGTGATAAAAGAAATATATTTATCTCTTTGTTTATCGTGTTTAATACCTGCACATAAAGGTTTAAGTGCTTCATCATACCAAATCACTTCTAGATTTTCTTCTTTGATGATTCTTAGTGCTACTTCTTTTGTTAGATATTCTTTAATGTCTTTTCCATCGTATTTTTTTTGTTCATAATTCATCTGCAACATTTTATCAATGGCTTCTTTTTCACTATCAAAAGAATACTCAAGTTCAACACTGCCTCTTTCTCCAATATAAACAGCTTCGTATTTATTATTATCAGAATCAAACCACATAGTAAGATGGTATTCTCCTGAATGTTTATAAGAAGGATACCAATCTGTATCAATCAACTTTTCTTCTTTTATAATTAATTCTGCTTGTTCTCTTGTCATTTTCTATCCTTTATTATGGTATTTGTTTGATAAAACCTAATTGCATTAAGTCTTCTATGGAAATAGGAAGTTTAATCTGTGTTCCTCCACCTTCTTGATCAAAGTGTGGAGATATTTTACCTTCTTTTGGGGAATGGAATTTGTTTTTTTCTTTTAATTTGTCAATTTTACCTTTTAGTTCTCTATTTCCACTCACTTCAATCTTTCTCTCAATATTTTCCATATTAATATCTTCTATTACTTCATATCTTTTATAAGTTTTTTGCATGGCTTCATTATCTTCATAAGGCAATGATCTTTTTTCATAAGATATTGCTCCTTCTTTCTCTTCAAAAGGACACACAAAGCTACCTGAATTATCCCCATATCTGTCTAGCTTTGTTCCCTTTTTTAGAGTGATTTCTTTTGGTTTAGGTGGGATTTTATAGCCATCATCATCAGGATATTTAATCTTACCATCTTCACCAATATAATCAGCACTTCTAGGTTTTGGAGTGTTTTTAGGCCATATTCCATTATGTTTATAAAGATGAACTTCTTTATCACTTACCTTACCTTTTTTATTTTCATTTTCCAAATATAAAAGCATTTTTGCTTCCTCTTTGCTTTCTATCCCTTCCCATCTTATCTTGTCCCATTTAATCTTAGCAAGAGGATTAGCTTGTATTTTAGCTAAAGCAAATTTAATCTTATTTTTCTTAGGTATAGCTAATATAGGATAACCTTTATTACTTACCCCTATTAAACCCATTTGTAAAACAGAATGTTTATGATTTACTTTATGATTTGAATAAGTATAAGCAAATACTAAAGCTACTTTAGTACAAGGTCCTCCTAGCATAGGTGGATTTACACATCCACTTATACTAGCTCCTTGTATTTCGTTATTAAGCATAATAGGAATATTATCTGATTTTATTCTTTTAGCATTCTTTGCTTTTAAATTAACCTTACCTCCATGTATGCATAATAAAGTATTATCTTCTAAGATAGGATGCAAACAAGAAGTATCGGGACTTATATCAATATCTTCTATTTTAGGAAGAGTTATTTTTCTTTTTTTAGCCATAAAAAGCCTTGTGGGTTTGAAGTATGCTTTCTAATTGCTCATCTTTAGCATAAAGAAGTTTTTCTTCCAAAGAACAATCAAAATTTGAAGGAAAAGGTTTTATCGTATCCTTGCTTAGAAATTTTTGCCAAAGTATAGAGTTTTTTTCTGCTGAAAACTCCCAAAAATCATCTTTGTTATTATAAACATAGTCTTTATAATCTATAAAATTTACAAAGTTGATATTTACATTTTTTTGCTTAGAAAGCATACCTTGTATGTTTTCTTCTTCTGTGTTTTTTGGAATTTTATTATAGTTTTTAAGATAATGATTTATTCTATTGTTATTTAAGTTTTGATTTTCAAGTTCATTTAAAAGTTCTTTAGAATAATAATTTAAAAAATAATTATTTGCATATTCTTCTATATGCTCTTTAAAGCTTCTTTTATAAATTAAATCATTATAACTAATAGGGTAAGATTTTAAAGTATTATTTTTAGAGTTTAATATATAATCATACCCTGCAAAAAAATAAGAAAAATCCATAAAGGCATAATCAGCACTTATGCCTTTACAAAGACTTAAAAAAATATTTTCAAGTTCTAAGATAATTTTTTCATCTTTGCTTAAATTTAACTCTTTTTGAAGTTGTTCTTGAGTTTTTGAGATAAAGCCATAATTAAGTTTATCTTCATAATTTTTTACTAGATAATTTAAATTTTCATCATTAAGATTAAAAGTAAGGTATAGTGAAGAATTAAAATAAATATCGTATTTATTAAAGTAGGGTGCTAAATTATCTTTTTCTATAAAAGTATTGATTTGGCTTTGAGAGAAATTTTCTCCTTTTTCATCCCAAAAAGGTAAATTAGGGGAGAGGTTTTTAAGAGTTCCTATTTCACTTAATTCATCTTTTTGATAATATCTATGTAAAATGTATTTGCTTTTATCTCTACATAAACGATTATAAATTTGAGTATAATTTGAAGGTAAAAAATTTAACCATTCATCATCACTGTGTAGATTTATACCTTCAAATTTATCAATACTAAAACAAGCTTTAAGTTCTTGCATAGCTTTTAAGGTATTTTCTAAATGTTTATTATAAAAATTATTTTCATTAGCTTTTTTAAAGCTAAGCCATTCTTGCAAATTAAGGCGATTACCTTTTAAACTCCAAGCATTAAGGTATTTTTCATCACTAAAAGTTTTAGTAGAAAAAAGATGAAAGCTAACCTGATTGGCACTTATATTTTGTGTTTTCATTCAAAATTAAAACTTTTCAAATATTCTATAGCAGGATCTTCGCTTATCCATTCATCCTCGCTCATTTCTTCATCAAACTCATCATATCCATAACAATAAGGATCATCATAAAGCTCCATTTCTCTTGTTTGGGCAATACCTTCTATGCAAATTTTTGCACTGGTGCAACCTTCTTGGTTTTCATTTGGTTTTAAAGCTTTTAAGGTATTAAAAATTTCAAAAGCATCACTGTATTCTTTTTCATATTCTTCTTTATCAAAACCTTTTTTGTCGTGATGAGCATTTATAGTCTCATATAAGGCCATTTGCGCGGCTACGGCTAAAAATGTAAAACCACAACTTGATTCAAAATCTCCATATTTTTTGTATTCTTCACTCACAATACCATTGATATTGGCTCCTTTTTCTAAAGCAATTTGAAACTTTCTTACATCAGATTCTTCAATTGCTATAAGTAAATCATAATCAATTTCTTTTACCATTTTTTCCTCCTAAGGTTTTAAAATAACTTGAAAATCAGCACTGATTTCTTTTCTATCTTGAGAATGTAAATTAGCATAAAAATTCACAAAATGTTTATCCAGATTAAAATCCTCCTCATTGATTTTTTCTAAATTACTTCTAAAATTAAGTCTTTTGATAAAAACCCAACTAGGCCCTCCATTCAAAGCTTCCTTATACATTCTTATAAGTGCAGATCTTAAACCTTTCTCTTCATCTTTTAAAAGATTTTTAGCTTCTTCCTTTGTTTGATTTTCTGGTTCTTTAAAACGTTTTTTATTAAAATTTATAGAATACTCTTTTTCAGCTTTAGCTTTTGCTTGATTGCTCGGTTCTTTAAAAACAGACTTATAATTCTTACCATGATCGGTTATTTCTGTGCTTCTATTGCAAGCTATAGCATAGTCCATTCCATATAATCTTGCACATTTTAATTGATAAGAAATTTGATCGGTTAAATTTAAAGCGCTACTATAAGCATAGTTTTTAACCTCTACTATCATTCTTTTTTTATCCTCAAGTGTGATAATAAAGTCAGGATCGCTACCCTTTCCACTACGAATTCCATCTTCTTTAAAAACACCATCTGCATTGATTCTTTGATGATAAAGATGAGGGGCATGTCTTAAAAGAACAAGAGAAACAACCCATTCAGCATAGTCAGCTCCTGCTCTTTTATTGATGAAATTTTTAAGTTTTTTAGTGCTTTTGTTATTAACAATATCTTTCAAATCAACTGTTTGTTTATTATGTCTTTTAACCTTAGCTCCTCTATCCTCTTTAATTTTATCTATTTTTTTCTTGATTTCATCTTTCTCTTTGTCGGTTGTAGCTTGTTGTAATTGCTCGTTTGCTTTTTTCGTTTCCTCTTCATAAGTTTTTTCAATAATGGCTTCATTTCTTGCTAAAAGTTCTTCTGCTTTAGCTTTTAAACTATTTAGATCTTGATCTAATTCTCCATCTTTTTCTTGATAATGTTTTCTTTCTTCATCACTCACCTCAAGAGCTTCTTTGAATTCCTTAGGAGTTTGTAATTTTTCAAAAGGAGCATGTTTTAATCTTAGTTTAGCCCTTCTAAAATAAATAGGATTTTCTTGTTTTTCTAAACCTTTTCTTAAAAAAACATGTCCTCCTATAGGTTTTTCATCAAAGTCAGGATGTTCTAATTCTATATAAAAACTTAATTCCTCGTCTTTAATCTCACTATTAGAAATTTCTATTTTTCCTTGATCATTGGCAGTATTATCATACAGGAGTGTTTTTTTATCTTTATCATATATTTTTATTCTAGCTCCTATGATAGGGATATTTTTAATTTTATTTTCATAATCCTCATGAAAATGTGCCTCCTCGCACAGCATTAACTCAATCTCTCCTGTATGTATAGTGATCATTTTATGCCTTAATCACTTCTATGTCTCTATGAAACACTAAAGGAGTTTTTTCTAAAATGGCGCGATAATTTTCCTTAAGTTGTTTTTTATATTCTTTTCCTATTTTATATTGTATTTCATCTTGATCCCATATTTCATCTTTAAATTCTCTAAGTTTTTCTTCACTGCCTAAAAGTTCTAAAGAGCTTTTAGCTCCTGCTTTAAGAAGGTATTTTTTTATGGTTTCGCTTTTATTTTCTATAAGACCAAGAGCTGATTCTCCAAAACGATTAAAAACATTCACATTGGCTCCTGCTTCAATGAGTTTTTTAACTGTGCTAGAATAACACTCTCTTGCAGCCAATATCAAAGCACTCTCTCCATAATAAATCGCTCCTTTGTTGTATTCTATGATTTCATTGATATCTTTTATTTTACCACTATCGATTAAAGCATTAGCAAATTTTTGCTCTTCTGAAAGAAGAAAACTGTGCAGTAAATTTTCACCCTCTGAATTTTTAAGATTAGGATCTGCTCCTAGTTCTAATAAAAAATGTAAAAGTTCTAATTTATTAGCTCTTTCTGTTTTACTGGCAAGGCCTAAGGGGATAGTATGAAAGATTATAGGTTTGTATTGTCCATCGCTATCATAAAAAGAAGCATTGATATTAGCTCCCTTATCCACCAAAAGCTTAATAATTTTTTTTGTATGCTCTAAATCCAGCTCATCTTCACTCCAACCAATTGCATTACATCCAAGTAAAAAATTCAACCATGTTTGATCTTTTGCAAATTGTAAAATAAATTCAAAAAATTCATAATCATAAGACCAAGCAAGGTGAAATAATGGATCTAATATTGTCCTTCTATCCCATAGATCTAACTCAAGAATATCCTTACCCTTTGGATCTTCTATGATGCAAACTACATTTATACCTTCTTTATGGATAAATTCTTGCCATTCTTTATAATATTTATCTTTAATGCTATGTTTGATTTCTCGGTCAAAAAACCATTTAAGCATAGGATTAGCTTGAACTTCTTCATAAGAGATGATTTTTTCTTTAGTCATTTTATTTCCTTTTTTATAATTTTTTATTTTTAATAACAAAATCTAAAATTTTTATAAAATACTTTGATTATATATTTTATAAAATTTATATCACTTAATCTGCCCTTAAATCTCCTCCTTTAACTCTTAAACCTTTATCGTCTATAATTACTTGAACCCCTCCAACTTGGATAATAACTTCTTTAGCTGTGGTCGTTATAGAAGTGGATTTTACTTGATTAATTATTCTATTGTGCGCTACAATAGTATTGTCTTTTTGTGCTAAAGATGAAACATTTTCTGCATTAACACAGTGATCTTTTTTAGCAACCATAAAGATAGATTTTTCTGTATGCTCTTGAATATTGCCTTTTGCTTCTGTTACAAGTTCAGAATCTGTATGAACACTATATTTTCCTTGACTTTCTATATGATGATAACCTCTAATAAATGTTTTTCTATTAGATGATACAGAACTTGTGTATTCTCCTGTAATTCTTTCTTCGTAGTTTCTGCCTATTTCTACCTTTTTATTTTCTCCTACTTTTTCATAGCTATTTTTATGGATTTTTACTTCTTGATCTGTTCCTACATTCAAAGTATTACTTAAACCCACATTCGTGTCTTTAGAAAGCAAGGTGTTTTCTAGATACTGCGCACCTACATTGATATTTTTAAAACCTATGATATTTTGCATATGCCCTAAGGTAATAAATTCAGTATATAAAGCTCCCACTTCTGAGGTTTTGTTATTTTTTATGGTTTGCTCATAGTTGTTACCTATTTCTTCTTTGTAATCTTTTTGTGCTAGAATGTAAAATTCTTCCTTGTCTATATCATTTTTTAAAGTGATTTCATTTCTTGCTTTTGCATCGGTATTATCTTTTCCTATAGTAGAATTAGAGATAGTTAAATAATGTTCGTTTTTATAATTTAGATTATATTCTGTATTTTCTTGTAGTTTAAGTTCATCTAAGCCTTTATTATACATAGGTATAGCACTTAGATAATTTAGTGTTTGTTCAGCGATTTCTCTTTTGTATCTTGGGTAGTTATATTGTGGCATAGT
>NZ_JAKMRZ010000031.1:0-6743 GCF_025772385.1 Campylobacter sp. FU_520
TAAAATATAAATTTTGCTTAATTTTTATTTTTTCTTCAGATGTATTTTCAAATTCTATTTTAAACTTGTTAAATTTAATTTGAAAATCCATATTAGATAAACTAGACAACTTTTCTAAATCTATTTTCAAATCCAAATTTTCTTGATTACTATGCACTATAAAAAATAAATTTTTATTCTTTTTTACATCATTATTATTTGTATTCTTATTGTTTATTTTTACATTAAAATTGTAACTATTTTGCATTCTAATAATATATTTTAGCTCGTCTTTAATTTTTTCTATTTCATCTTGCGATAAAGTCAAATTTTCGGATTTCATTTGCTGTCCTTTTTTATATATTTTTAATCCAATACTGTAAAGTTCGAGTATTACAAATTTAAAACAGTATTTTTTAAGGTATTTCTATATGAATAGCATTTGAATTTGTTACTAAATTCTTATATTTGGTTTCACAATATTTATCATATAACACAGGATATAAATCTTTATTTTCTATACTTCCAATATGTAAATTATGATTTGAATTAAAATATATTTTGAGATAAGTTAAAATTATAGGGTTATCAATCTCTATTTGCATATCTCTTGTGCAATTATTTTTTTCAATTTTTTCAATTATTTCTAAATTTTGAATAAAATCAGCATAACTATGTATCTTGTATAAAACAGCATTAAATTTTGGAATAGAATCATAATTTTTTTCTAATTCATTCAACAAGTGTGAATCAGATATTATATTACAATAGTTATTCTTTAAAATATAATTTTCATTTCTACTTATTGCTAATTGTAAACAACTTACTCTAGCTTCTTTTACACATGAAATTTCAGGAAAATTAAAATACCTATCCAAAGCTATAAAATTTATATATCCAAAATGAAATATAAAATCTGCAATTCGATGTTTTTTTTCTAGTTCATTTAAAATACACACAAAATTGTCTTTTTCTTTCAGCGCATCTCCGCAAATAGCCTTTCCAAGAATATTTTTAGCACGACACAATAAAGAAAAAAGATCATGCTCTTTTAAAATAACACACAGTTCTTCTTTTACATTATCACATAAAAAATAAGTAGCATTTTGAATGTAACCTTCTATTGCGGAATCAATAACAGCTGAAAAAATATGATTATTCATGTGATAGAATTTGTATGTTTCGTCGTTACAAAAACATTGTTTATCAATTTTACTTATTATACGATGTAATATATATTGATATAGCTCTTGAGGCATATTATCTTTAGATGCTTGTTCAGAAAAAATACAATTGAGAAAATCAAATATCTCCAAAATTTTATTGATTTTTCTTAAATTTCTAATTTTATAAATTTGCTCTAAGATACTTTCTTTATATATACGAGGGTATTTTTCTTTAATAAAAGAACCTATAACACTCTCTTTCATGTCAACACAAATTTCCAAATCTATACTTTTTTCTCGGTATTCTTTAAATATATCTTGTTGTTGTCTTAAACTATCTATATCACCTATCAAAACCACTTTACATTTTTCTTCTTTTAGTTTATTAACAAGTCCTAAAATATCTTTAATATCAAGCTTATCTGATTTTCTTTCTAAATCATCAAGACATACAATTATATTTTCGAAATTTTTTTCTATAAATAATTGCAAAAATGCACCTATAGACAATTTCCAAAAAGTTATATTTCGAATAAAATATAAAATCTTGTTATGCTTATAAGCTTTTAAGGTTATTTCTTCTAAAACTTCTTTATAATGTTCCTTTCCAAACAAAGAAACATAAACAATATTTTTTACTTGTTTGTTTGGATTTTCAATATAACTACAAAGATTAAAATACTTTATAATACTCATAAGAGTAATTCCAACACATTGTTTTATGATAGAAATTAATATTATTAAATGATTAAAAAAATTTGCATTGGACTTAAATTTTTTCCACAAACCTTTCTTTTGTATTATTTTTGGATTAATTTCGTTTTCAATTTCTTTCCATAAATAAGTTTTTCCAACTCCCCAGCCTCCATATATAAGTAAACTATGATTATTTTTATCTTCTAAAAATTTTTTAATCTGCTGCTTATAGTCAAATTCGCTCATTACTTACCTTCAATGATTTTTACTTCTTCTTCGTTTAGGTTGTAAAGTTTGTAAACGATAGAGTTTATTTTATCTTCTTGGGTTTTGGTGTTTGCGTTTTTGTCTTGTTCTTTTAAAACTAAAATCTCATCGACTAAGCTTATAAGCTCGTTTGCTAGTTTTTCATTTTTAGAATTTATTTTTGGTATAGGAAATTTTTCTACATATTGATTTGATAATAAAAAACCTTTATCTGAATATAAATGCCCGATATTTTTAAAATAATAAAATATCAAACTAGAATTTAAAAATCCCAAAAGATATTTAAGTTCATTTTTAGAATTTCCTACCATAAAAGCCATAGAATCCAATAAAACACGCTCGTTTTCTAAAATAAAACTCGGTTCTTGGGTTACTCTTTGCCAGCCTATCTTTTCTTTTTCGAATTCTTGATAATAATTTGCTCCCCATCTTTGCAAACAATACCACTCATAACGAATTCCTGTTTCAGCTTTATTTCTATTAGATAATTTTTCTTTATGTGATAATAAGTGATTATATAAGCTCGAATATTGTTCTTTTAAATCTTGTTCATTTTCTAGCATTGTTTTTGGCTTTTCAACATTTGGAAAATGCCAAGGTATAAATATCACCCAAAGCCCTGCCCACTCATAACTATATCTTTTTATATCTCTACCGCGTAGCATTTTGCGTATGAGTTTGGCGGTGCGTTCTTTTTCGGCTTCATCTTTGCATTTAGTTAAAATTTCATCTCTTTTTTCAGTAGTGATGATAAAGGCTTCATTAAGCCCTGTTAAAATTCCACGATATATATTAAGCCCATGCCAGTCTTTAAGCGGAGTGCCTATACACTCTATCTTTGCTTTTAGTGCGTTTGTGCTTTCATCGTTAAAAGTAAAGCTTTCTTTGCTTAAAGAATTTTGTGTGATTTTATTAAAATTTAAAATGCTTTCTATATTAAAATCATTTTCTTTTAAAAGCTCGGTGCTTGGGGCTAGGTACTTAAATTTATTATCTTTAGTTTTTGCTTTTTCAAAGCTTAGTATAGAAGTATCTACCGTAGCACTTTCAAAGACTTTTATGCCATTTAGATCGATGTATTCTAAAAGTGTGGTATTTTTGAGTAAAAACTCTCTTAAAGCTTCTCCATAACCTGCTCTTGTGTATTTGTTTGAAGTGATGAACGACAAAACACCATTTTGCTTTAGCACATTAAACCCAAGCTCATAAAAGTAAGTATAAATGTCGCTTGTGCCTTTATATACTTTATAGTTTTTGGCTAAATTTGGCTTTAACTCTTTGATGTCTTCTTGTCTGATGTAAGGTGGGTTACCGATGATGAGATCAAACCCTTGAAAGCTCCCGCCCTCATCAAGCACTTCGCTAAATTCAAAACGCCATTCAAAAGGATTTGCACTTTCTAAGTCAAATATACTCTCATAAAGCTTTTTAAGCTTTTTAAATTCTTTCTTAGCAGCACTTTCATCAAAGTCAAATTCAAACATATTTTTAGAGAAAAATGCTCTAAAATTCTCATCTTTTTCATCTTGTGCTAAAAAATCGCCGTATTTTTTAGAGTATTCATTAGCGCCGTTGGTAAGTTGCTTGATCTCTTTGGCAAATTTGTCTTTTAAGCAGAAATTTTTAAAAGACTCTTTGAGGTTTTTGATCTCTTTTGCGATGAGAGTTTTGTCGGTGTAAAAGCCTTCTTTGTAGTCTTTGACTATGCGTTTGTATTTATCCATGCGTTCTTTGATGTTTGGGTAGTGAGAAAGGCTTTTGTGAATTTCAAAATAACTTATAAGTGAATTCCCGCATTTTATGTTGATGTCAATGTTTGGTAGGGTTTTAAGATCATGATAGTTTACATCATCAAAGCTTTCATAAAAGCTGTGTTTTAAAAGCTCTATCCAAAGCCTTAGTTTAGTGATCTCACATGAGTTTGGGTTGATATCTACTCCAAAAAGGTTGTTTTCTATGATGTCTTTTTTACGCTCAAAAAGTTCTTTTTGACAAAGGTGGGTTTTGTCTTTGTCAAAATCAGGCCGTTTATACTCTAAAAATTGGCCTTTGTGATTTTGCACTAAAATTTCATCATTTTGCACGCTTAGGTAAAAGTCCTCTTCAAACAAACCAAGCTCATAATGCACCATAAGCATGGCATTTAAAGCTGAAACTAAAAAATGCCCACTTCCCACCGCAGGATCGCAAATGCGTATGGAATTTAGCAAGGCTAGTTTTTGCTCTTGAGAGATTTTTTCTTGACGCAACTGGATTCTTAGCTCGCTTAGCTTGGTGGCATTTAGCTTAAAAGTATGGTTAAACTTATCTAGCACGACTTTTTCTATGCTTGCTTTACACATGTATGAAGTGATAAAACTTGGGGTATAAAAACTACCTTCTTTGTAGCCATTTAGTTTTTCAAAGACATTTCCTAAAACGCTTGAATTAATGAGTTCTTTTTGTTTGATGAGTTCTTCGCTTTGCTCATCTGCTCCAAAATCAAAGCTGTCTAAAAACTCAAACAAATACTCAAGCAAACCTACTTTGCCTTTTTTACTTTTGCCTTTGTCATCTTTTAACTGCGTGTGCGGGTGATACTCTAGCAAGGCGTCATTTTCCAAAGTAGCGATTTCTAGTGTGGTTTTTTCGATGGCTTGTTTTTCAAAAAGCGATGAATTTAAATAAGGCAAATAGCTAAATTTACTCTGCGTCCTTGTGTGCTTTTCTTTAGCTAAGATATCAAAGAAAAGATGTGAAAGGGTAGTAAAATTTGGAATTTTTTCATAGTTTAGAAATTTAAGGGTTTTATCATCATTAAATCTAACTAAATTAGACTCGATAAGCTTTAAAAATAAAATGCGGTTTAGCCAAAGTATGATGAATTTTAACACTTCTTCAAAGTCATGCTTTGGAAGCTTGCTCGCTATGAGATGATAAAGTGTGCCTTGGGCTTGTTTGCTTTGCTCACTTTGTGTGATGATGAATTTAGAAAGCTGTTTACTCTCGCTTAAACCCAAGATGTATAAAAGCTCTTTATAGAATGCGTTGTTTAGTGAGTTTGCGTCATTTGGGCTAAATTCATTTAGCAAAAAGTCTCTATGAAAGGTTTTAAAAATGCTTGCTAGGTTTTTGAAATTTGACTTTTGCTTGTCTTTTAAAAAGGCTAAATCGATAAAAAAGCCTTTTAAACTTTCTTTGGAATTTTCTATAAGTTTGCTTGCTTCTTTGTAAAATTCATCAGTGTTGCCTTTAAAAAGTGAATTTGGGCTTTGAAATTCTTCAAAAAGCTTTTTAAAGCTTGTGTTTTTATAAAAAAGCTCTTCAAACTCACTAGCTTTGAAAATGTAGAATTTATAAAAGTCTGTGATGATGATAAATTTCAAACTAAAGCTATGCTCTCTGTTTCTAAAATAATACAAAATGGCTTCATGCAAGGCTTTGGAATTTGGCTTTGTATGGGTGATGAATTCTTTTGAGTTGGGCTTTTTAGCTTCGATGAGAACTTCTAAGTCTTTGCTAAGCTCATCTTTAGCAATGGCTAAGTCGATCTCGCTTTTGCCTTTTTGCTTGGTTTTGATGTGGGTTTTGAAATTTAGAGTGGTTAAAAATGGACTAAGTGTGTTAGCTACAAGATAATCTTCATTTTCACTTTGTGAGCTTTCAAGCCTTTCTAGATACTGCGTTAAAGCCTTGCTAAAAGTGTCAAATTCATTTTGTGTAATTTGCTTTTTGCGGTAGTAGGGGTTGAAAAAATCTTTTTCATTTAGCAAAGTAAAGTGCATTTTTAACCTTTATAAAGAATATTTTGTATTTTACTAAAATTTACTTTAAAGGATTGAAAAGAAGTTAATTTAATCATTGTCATCCATACTATTTTCTCATCTCATTATATACTATATCTAGATATAACAATTAACAAAAACTAAAAAATCCACCAACCAAAAAACAATTAATCTTTATCAAGCATATTTATTCTAGCCCAACAATAAAATTCACCTTACAATATACAAATAAAACAAGTCTAATTAATTCTATAATTTTATAAAACCACAACACTATTTAATTCAAATACCAATCTTTCCAATCCAAACAAACAACAATCTAAGTAATAACTAACAATAAAATATCACCCAACCCATCAAATAAACCATTAAAACAATTCAATAACTAAACAACTAAAAAACTAAACAACTAAAAAACTAAACAACTAAAAAACTAATTTTTCAGATTAATAAAAAACCAAAAACATAAGCAGTAAAAACTAAAAAACCAAATTTATCAAACTCGCTATAAACATTTTAAACTTAAAACGACTAAATCCCCAAATAATATAAATCTAAAAGCTAAATCACTAAAAACACAAACAACTAAAAACAAAAATAAAAACCATGGTAAAAAATAAAACAATAAAGAATAAAAATAAATTAAAAAATAAAAAGGAATACAATTAAATAAAAACCATAAAAAATAAAATAATAAACCTAAAAACCGTAGAATAGATTAAAAAAATCATAAAAAAATTTAAAAATAAAAACAAACTACTACTAAAAAAATTAGTAGCCACTCAAACTAAAACATCTAAAAAATAAAACAATCCAACTAAATAACTAAATTTTAAAAACCATAAAAATTAACAATAAACATCCTACCTAA
>NZ_JAKMRZ010000032.1:0-4641 GCF_025772385.1 Campylobacter sp. FU_520
TCAACACAAACTAATTAGAAATTTTCACAAGCTAACCAAACAACATATAAAACTAAAATTTTATAAAATAATAACAACTAACAATAAGCATAAAAAAATAAACTAATTTAAGGATTAAACAACTAAATAATTTCAATAACCAACAATAAAAATAAACATAAGATTATATATAAAGTAAGAATAATAAGAGAATTAACAAGTCCGCAATGAGCTACTTTCCCCCTGCCAGTAAGGCGTAGTATCATCACCCACGATGTGCTTAGCTTCTTGGTTCGGGATGGAGCAAGGCGTCTCCACATCTGTATAATCACGGACATTGTTATTTAAATATTCTATTTAATATAGCATAATAAAAGCAATCAATAAGATTTAGATATAAAAATCATTATTTTTATTTTAGTTTTCATCTTATTCTTATATTTAAATGTTTTACTAAACTAAATACTTTATTGTTTTAGAATACTTAAAAAACAATGTTAAGAGCAAGTTCTAATATAAACTTTACTTGTAAGATTTTATAAGCTAAATATAGTTTTCATATAAAAACATTCAAAGCTTTATTAAAAACCTTAACAAGGAAGTGATGCTTAAATAAGATAAGCCAAACGCTCTATTAGTACTGGTCAGCTAAAGGACTTTCATCCATTACACACCCAGCCTATCAAACTAGTAGTCTTCTAGAGAGCTTAGAGAAGATTCATCTTAGAGTTGGCTTCACGCTTAGATGCTTTCAGCGTTTATCCGTTCCAAACTTAGCTACGCTGCGATGCTCTTGGCAGAACAACAGCTACACCAGTGGTTTGTTCAACCCGGTCCTCTCGTACTAGGGTCAAATCTCTTCAATCTTCTTACGCCCACGGCAGATAGGGACCGAACTGTCTCACGACGTTCTGAACCCAGCTCGCGTACCGCTTTAAATGGCGAACAGCCATACCCTTGGGACCTGCTCCAGCCCCAGGATGCGATGAGCCGACATCGAGGTGCCAAACCTCCCCGTCGATGTGAGCTCTTGGGGGAGATCAGCCTGTTATCCCCGGGGTACCTTTTATCCTTTGAGCGATGGCCCTTCCACACAGAACCACCGGATCACTAAGACCGACTTTCGTCTCTGCTTGACTTGTATGTCTTGCAGTTAAGCTGGCTTATACCTTTATACTCTACGAACGATTTCCAACCGTTCTGAGCCAACCTTTGTAAGCCTCCGTTATTATTTGGGAGGCGACCGCCCCAGTCAAACTACCCACCAGACATTGTCCCACTTGAGGATAACTCAAGCTGGTTAGCTACCCAAATAAGAAAGAGTGGTATCTCAACAACGGCTCATATACAACTGGCGTCATATACTCAAAGCCTCCCACCTATCCTGCACATTCTTATCCAAATAGCAGTGTCAAGCTGTAGTAAAGGTCCACGGGGTCTTTCCGTCTTGCCGCGGGTAGGAGGAATTTTCACCTCCACTACAATTTCACTGGATCCCTCTTTGAGACAGCTCCCATCTCGTTACGCCATTCATGCAGGTCGGTATTTAACCGACAAGGAATTTCGCTACCTTAGGACCGTTATAGTTACGGCCGCCGTTTACTCGGGCTTCGATCAAGAGCTTCGCTAATGCTAACCCCATCAATTAACCTTCGAGCACCGGGCAGGCGTCACACCCTATACATCCTCTTACGAGTTAGCAGAGTGCTGTGTTTTTGGTAAACAGTCGGGAGGGACTCTTTGTTGTAAGTTTCTTCGCTTTCGGAGTAAATCCTAATACGAAGCGAACCACACCTTATACCGAAGATACGGTGCTATTTTGCAGAGTTCCTTAAAGAGAGTTCTTCCACGCGCCTTAGAATACTCATCCCACCCACCTGTGTCGGTTTACGGTACGGGCAACATTAGCTAAACTTAGAAACTTTTCTTGGCTCGACGGCATCAGCAATTCTCCTCGCTGTCCGAAGACTTTGAAGAGCCTTTCAGTTCTCGGAGTATTGTTATACGGATTTGCCTATATAACCTCCTACGACCTTAGACTAGCACTTCCATCCGCTAGCTTGCTTAGCCCTAAGCGTCCTTCCATCGCACACTAATGTTGGTATTGGAATATTAACCAATTTGCCATCGTCTACCCCTTTCGGACTCGACTTAGGACCCGACTAACCCTACGATGACGAGCATCGCGTAGGAAACCTTGGGTTTACGGCGTTAATGATTCTCACATTAATTATCGCTACTCATGCCTGCATGCTCACTTCTATTCGCTCCAGCACTCCTTACCGGTATACCTTCGGCGCAAATAGAACGCTCTCCTACCACTTGATAAAATCAAGTCTACAGCTTCGGTACTTACTTTAGCCCCGTTATATTTTCCGCGCAAAATCACTAGACCAGTGAGCTATTACGCTTTCTTTAAAGGATGGCTGCTTCTAAGCCAACCTCCTGGTTGTTTAAGTAACTTCACATCGTTTTCCACTTAAGTAAGATTTAGGGACCTTAGCTGGTAGTCTGGGTTGTTTCCCTCTTGACGACGGATTTTATCACTCGCCGCCTGACTGCTGTGATTACATATAAGGTATTCGGAGTTTGATAGGGTTTGGTACATTGGTGTATGCCCTAGCCCATTCAGTGCTCTACCCCCTTATACTACGACACAACGCTATACCTAAATATATTTCGGAGAGAACCAGCTATCACGAAGTTTGATTGGCCTTTCACCCCTATCCACAAGTCATCCGGGGGCTTTTCAACGCCTATCGGTTCAGTCCTCCACTAGTTCTTACACTAGCTTCAACTTGCTCATGGATAGATCACTTCGTTTCGGGTCTGCAGCATCTGACTTAAGCGCCCTATTCAGACTCGCTTTCGCTACGGCTTCGCGTGTGCTTAACCTTGCCAGACACCACAACTCGCAGGCTCATTATGCAAAAGGCAGTCCATCACACTGTATTGCTACATAGTGCTCTGAATGATTGTAAGCAAATGGTTTCAGGTTCTATTTCACTCTGATCACCTCAGTTCTTTTCACCTTTCCCTCACGGTACTTGTGCACTATCGGTCTGGTAGTAGTATTTAGGGTTGGATCGTGGTCGACCCAGCTTCAGACAGGATTCCTCGTGTCCCGCCCTACTCAGGATACTGCTAGCTAAGGTTTGGTTTTCGTATACGGGACTATCACCCTCTATGGCTACACTTTCCAGAGTGTTCTACTAACCTCACCTATTGCACATTGCAGTCCTACAACCCCCAGTGCAAGCACTGGGTTTGCCCTCTTGCGCTTTCGCTCGCCGCTACTAACGCAATCTCTATTGATTTCTTTTCCTGTAGGTACTAAGATGTTTCAATTCCCTACGTTCGCTCCATTATGGTAGTATATATCTCTATATACTGGGTTGCCCCATTCGGAAATCTACGGATCAAAGCTTCTTGACAGCTCCCCGTAGCTTATCGCAGTCTAGTACGTCCTTCATCGCCTTTACCAGCCAAGGCATCCACCATTCGCTCTTAATAGCTTACCTTTTAAATTCATTCTAAAACGCATCACTTCCTTGTTAAAGTTTTTATGATAAGACTTTACTATCTTAAGACGGAAAGCATTTAAACACTTAATAAAACTAAAAATATTAGTCTCACTAAGCTGTAAGTTTAAAACTTGTCTTTAACTAAAAGCTAAAGAAAAGATAGTTAGGTTTTATCCTTTAACAAGTCCTGTAAAATTGTTTTTATTAAAACTTGCTTGTGACTCTTAACAATGATAATTCAAATAACATTAAATAACTAATCTAATATATAAAATATTCTATTATTTATTTAGCTTAGGTCTTAAAACCTAAAGGAAGTATATATAAAGAGTTTAAATAATTTAAAAACATAAGTAATAAATTATTTTACTTTATTTACTGCTTTATTATTAGCTATATACTTACTTTAAGTTTTAAAACTTTATTATATGATTGATAAACAAATCTTTTTTATGGTGGGCCTAACAAGACTTGAACTTGTGACCTCACCCTTATCAGGGGTGCACTCTAACCAGCTGAGCTATAGGCCCTTAATAAATGGTGGAGAATAGCGGGATCGAACCGCTGACCTCCTGCGTGCAAAGCAGGCGCTCTCCCAGCTGAGCTAATTCCCCAAAATTAGCTTTTCATCAATCTTTGAAATCTAAACAAGGATGATTGAGTCTATATATGAACTGATAGTTGTGAGACTTATCAGTTTGTACTCTAGAAAGGAGGTGATCCAACCGCAGGTTCTCCTACGGTTACCTTGTTACGACTTCACCCCAGTCGCTGATTCCACTGTGGACGGTAACTAGTTTAGTATTCCGGCTTCGAGTGAAATCAACTCCCATGGTGTGACGGGCGGTGAGTACAAGACCCGGGAACGTATTCACCGTAGCATGGCTGATCTACGATTACTAGCGATTCCGGCTTCATGCTCTCGAGTTGCAGAGAACAATCCGAACTGGGACATATTTTATAGATTTGCTCCACCTCGCGGTATTGCGTCTCATTGTATATGCCATTGTAGCACGTGTGTCGCCCTGGGCATAAGGGCCATGATGACTTGACGTCGTCCACACCTTCCTCCTCCTTACGAAGGCAGTCTATTTAGAGTGCTCGGCCGAACCGTTAGCAACTAAATACGTGGGTTGCG
>NZ_JAKMRZ010000033.1:0-3210 GCF_025772385.1 Campylobacter sp. FU_520
TCTTTGAAATTTATACTTTCTTTTATATTACTTTTTTGATTTAAGTTTTTATTTATTTCTTTATTTTCATTTTTATTGATTGTTTTATCTTTGTTATTTAATTCTTCATTGATAATAAAAGAACTCATATAAGTTTGATAAGCATGTTCTAAATCTTTAAAACCAAGTCTTTTAAATTCATCAATACTTTTATAAAGTTCTTTTCTTGCATTTAAATAAGTATCGTTTAGTTTGTTTTTATGAGAGATAAAGATAGTATAAAAACTAGAGTTAAATTCTAATTCTTTTATTGTGTTTTCATCAAATAAAGCTTGCTTATCTTTATCATATAAAACATAATCTTCACAAAAATATAAAGCTTTTAATAAATAGGGTTTTGAATCGATGTTGATGTTGTTGATATCTTGCAAGTTTAAAGTCTTTAGTAGGTATTGTTTATTAGCAATAATACTTAAGCTTTGATTGGAATTTAAAAAAGTATTTCTTTCTTGTTTTAATTGAAAGCTTAGCTTTTCATTTAAAGATTTAAATAAAGAATTAAAAATTTCATTTTTTATTTTATTGTCTTCTGTATAAAGTTTTAAATCAAATTGATATTTTTGTTCTTCTTGTTCAATGATTTTTTCTTGTTCTTTTAAATCTTGTATGTTTTTTAAATATTCTTCATCTATAAAATTGTAAGTTGTAGAAGCTATACTTGTTTTAGTTATAAGTTCTTTTTTCTTTGCTAGAGCAAGTTTGTATTGTTTTGAATAGCTAGGGTAGGGGCGTGGAGTGAAGAGGGAGAAAGGATTGATTAGTTTTTGAAAAAAATCATTTGGATGATCAATACATTGACCATTAGGTGTTATAGAATTACTAGGGCATACAACAGGAGGTTTAATTTTATCTGCGATTTTATTAAGCAAATCTTGAGTATTTATTAGCAGTTTTTTTGCTAATTCTTTAATGTTTTCAGAAAAATAGTAAGATATAACACTTCCTCCAGCAAAAATAATTATACCAAAAATAATTTTTCCTCTAAACAAGATAAGTGCTATTTCTTTAGAAATATCTAAGCCTTTTTTTAAAACAAAATCTTGTATAACTTCTTCTCCTAGTTTTACTAAAACTTTAGTTATATCGCCATTGTTAATATACTCTAAGGTATATTCAGTAATTTTTAGTTTGTTATCCACTTTATCTGTAATAACTTGAACTTTTTGAATATAAGGTTGTAGGGTTTCTTTAGTGGGAGAGTTGGGGGAAAGGTTGAAGCCACTGCTAAAAAAATCGAAAGTATTACTTGCTTTTCCTATTCCTTCTCTACTAATTTCTATAACCTCTTGTCCTTCTCTTAGAGCTTCTTTTATACTTTCTTTAATGTTAATAGTAGTATTGTTTTCATTATGAATACTAGTATTATTTTCATTTGCATTCATCTAAGGCCTTTTGGATTTTGTTTATTGTATCTTCTATAAAGATTGATACATTTTTGCGGTAATCTTTCCATTCTTTTCCGAGTGTCTTATCGAGAAGTTTTGAGCTATTTGGATCTAAATTATTAAATATATTATAGTTTTCTTTCATGTTTTGAAATATGAAATTTGTATCCTTAGAAGAACACAATTGATTGTTATGAAATAAAAGAAGACCTCGAATTGTTATTTTTGGATAGATTGCCATAGTTTTATACCAAGAACCCTTATTCAAATAGCCTATGCTATCTAAATAATCATAAAATTCTTCATAGTGCTTTATAAATTTAAGTTTTTCTTCAAAAATTTGTTTTTCTAAATCTTTAGTAGAGGCTCTTAAGTTTAGGTATTTTTGTTTCTCATTTGAATTTAAATCGCTTATGAAATTAAGATAATTAAAATAAGTATGTTCTTTGCCATGTAGAAAAATGAAAAGACTAATGTAGCTTTTAAGAGAAACTTCAAAGTACCTATCCTCAAATCCAAATAATTTAGCCACCTTAAAATCAAAAATAGCCTTTTGCATTTTTGTATTTAAATCTCTAAAGTCTTCTAGTTTAGGCTGATAATCATCTACAATTTTAATCATATCTTTAGGACTTGGATTTAAAGTCATTTTTTCAAAAATTCTAAATTCTTGTTCTTTTTTAGGAAAATGATACATTCCCCAATAAATCGTATATAAAGGAGAATAAAGTAATTTTGCAAGCACGGCAAGTATTATGATTAATATAATACAGGGTATATAAAATCTTTTAAGTTTATAAAAAGGTTTTTTCATTTATATTCCTTGGTATTTTAAAAATAGTTTATAAAATTTTCTATAAAAATCATAATGATATTTTTTATACTATTTATTGTATTACTAATATTTGGCATTCTCAAATTTTTAAAATATAGTATTTATTTTCAAATAAATACTATATATTTACTCTGCTTTAATTTCTCCACCTTTAACAACAAGACCCTTAGAATCTATCACTACTTCTACTCCACCTGCTTTAATGATAACACAATCTGGTTTAGCATTAATCAATGTTTCTCCTACTTGTATAGTTGCCTCACTATCAGCCTTTAGATAATGAGCTGTTTTTGCATAGGTAGTGATATTATTAGCCACCATACTTGTATTTTTATCGCTTTCAAATCCCATGGATTCATTGCTTGTAAAAAGAATATTGTCTTTACTTTTACAATCTATCTCTTTTTCGCTCAAGACTTGTATTTTATTGCTTGTATTTATATTGTAATAACCTTCTATAATTTCTTTTTTGTTTCCTTTAACATTTCTAGTTTCATCTTTATGTATAATGGTATTTTTGTTTGCACATATTTCAGTGTCTTTATTTTCTCCTATATATTCACTTGAATTTTTAGCTACTCTTAACTTGTTGTCTACTCCTACATTTAAAGTGTTAGATAGTCCAACTATGGTGTCTTTAGATAAACCTACATTTATTAGATACTCAGCACCAACATTGACATTTTTAGCTAAATCTATAGTTTGCGTATGAACTTTTTTAATTCTTTCATTATAAATCCCATCCACCATAGAATCTTTATCATTTAAAATTCTTTGAGTAAAGTTGTGCTGAACCAATTCATCATAGTCTCTTTCTGCTTTTAGATAGATTTGTTCTTTATCTTTTAAGTTGGATAAAGTTAGTTCATTGTATCCTTGTTCGTATACTCCTATAGTTTTAGAGCTAATGGAAGTTTTGTGATCATGGTGTGGCAACGATACAAGAGGATC
>NZ_JAKMRZ010000034.1:0-3164 GCF_025772385.1 Campylobacter sp. FU_520
ATTATATCAAAACTTATAAAATACTTCACTATTTTTATTTTTTTGATATCTTAGCCAATATCCAGCTAACATTGAAGAGAATAAAGTGGTAAGTATCAAAGTTGTAAAAAAGCTAGTATTGATAATTTGATAATAAAAAGCAACGCTAGCTAAAACAATACCAGGACCTCCTCTTGCATTCATGGTGATAGCAAAATTAACTCTTGATAAATTAGAAATTTTCAAAGTTAAAAGAGATAAATAACATCCTAAAAACTCAAAAACGCAAGCTAATAAGCAAAACATAACAAACATAATAAATGAAAATTCATGAATAACATTTAGCTGTATTCCAATTAGTGCAAAATATATCGGAATAAAACAAGAAAAAGAAAAATCAGATATACTAGTAATTTTTTCTTTTAACTCATGATTGTTTTGTAGTGTATTTTTGATTAAAAATCCCACTAAAAAGGAAGTATACATGGGATTAATATGAACAATATTTAACAACGCAATAGCTAAAAATAATAGTACAAAAGAAAGCGTAAAAAAGTCTATAGATTCAAAACGAAAATGAATTTTGCTAACAATATTTGCTAAAACTTTTACAAGGATAAAAAGAATAATAGTAATAAAAGCTGTCCATAAGTTATTTTCAATTGAAAAAGAATTGCTTGTTGAGGCATTAATAGCGACATTGAGTAAAATCCACAAAAATAAATCTTGTATGGTGGAGGTAGTTAAAACTATACTAGCAAATCTTGTTTTTATGATACCTATATCAAAAAAAATCTTTGAGATAACAGGAATTGAAGTAACTGCTATGGCTATTAAAAAAACCAAACTAAAAGATAAATCACTTCCTTTTTCTCCAATAAAACTATCTTTGAAATAATCAATAAAAAAATAGCCTAAAGCAATAGGTATAAAGGTTGCTCCGAGAAATAAAGTAGAAATGATTTTAATGTTTTGTTTTTCAAAATTAATTTGTGTGTTAAAACCTGCAATAAACATTAAAAATATAAGGCCTAATTGATAAAAAGTATTTAAAATTTTTCCTTGCTCTTGAAAATTTAAAAATATATGTGTAACAAATTCAGGCGCTATAATATAAAGCCCGCTAGCTCCTAATATAAATCCTCCTGTAATCTCTCCAATAACCTTAGGTGCTTTTAAAAAGGTAAAAATTTTACCAAAAACAAAAGCTGATAAAAGTAAAACACCTAAAGATAAAAATATAGCAGTAAGATTATCAGGACTTAAAGATTCAAATTTCATATATTTCCTTTTATAACACTATCTTTTCAAAGTTAATCTCATTTTTCATCAAATTTAAGATTTTTATACATTCTTGCACATATTTCCCAACAGCTGTTTCTTCAGATAATTGAATTCCATAAACACCACTTTTTGATATATTATATAAATCATCGATTTCTGCTATAGTAGGTATAGGTTTTTCTTCCATATTTTTAAGAATTTGAGTTGCTAAAAATACTCTTACACCATTATGATTAGCCATTTGAATAATATAATTTTGAAATCTAGGAATTTTTTCGATACCAATTTCTGTAGATAAATCTCCTCTATCTATTAGTATAAAATCAACTTCATGTAAAATTTCATATAGATTATTTACTGCTTCTAAGGTTTCTATTTTTGAGATGATCTTGGTGTCTGAATTTAATGATTGTTTTAACTCTTTTATATCTTGAGCCTTTCTTACAAAAGAAGCTCCAAGATAGTCAATTTTAAACTCATTACACAATTTAATCAATTCCATATCTTTTTCAAATAAAAATGGAATATTTGTATGGAGATTTCTTATATGCATACCTTTATTGTTTAATAATAATCCATCGCTTTTAGAAGTAAATACTATTTCTTCATTACCAACAGACTTAACAATAAACAAAAACACACTATCATTAGCATATACTTGCATACCTGGTTGAATTAGTTTATAAAAATCTTTAAAGTTAAATTGTGTGGTTTTTAAAGTAAAATCTTGATCTTTGGAAACTTGTATAGGCTCATTAATATTAGCAGTTCTTATCTTATTGCCAGGAAGATCAATTAAAATTTTGGCAGATTTGTTTTGATTTCTTATATTAAAAATAGTATTTTTTATATCTTCTAAATTACCATGAGCCCCATTTATTCTATAAATAAAATTATCTTGATGAATTTCATTAATTTTAAATTTATTACCTAAGCTTGGACCTACTGTTAATATATATTTTTGCATTTTAATCCTTTATAAAAATATTATTTACTCCAAGATTTATGAGAGTTTGGGCAACTTCTTTTCTCATAAATCTTTCATCTGGAATTTCTCCTGAAACTAAAGCTTTTCTAATTTTAGTACCACTAATAGAAATTTTATGAGTATCTTTATGTGAACATACTTTTTCACTAACTATTTCTTGACATTTAGAGCAAAAATACGGTTCTTTTAAAAGCAATAGTTCTATACCAAGCTCATTTGCAGAGTTTAGCTCTTTTGCAAGTTTGTGTGCTTCATATACTCCATAATAATCACCCACTCCTGCATGATCTCTACCTATAATAAAATGAGTACATCCTGCATTTTTGCGAACTATTGCATGAAAAATAGCTTCTTTGGGACCAGCATAACGCATATTAGTTTCTAAACCTTGTATAAATACTCTATTTTTTGGATAAAACTCTTCAAACATTATTTTATATGCACTCATAACCGCTTCTTGGGTAAAATCACCTTCTTTTTTCCATCCGATTAAAGGATTAATAAACAAAGCATCGCAAAGTTCTAAAGCGATTTTTTGTAAATGCTCATGAGCTTTATGTATAGCATTTCTTGTTTGAAAACCTGCAATGGTTTTTACTTCTTTATTTTTTTTACTAAAAATATCTTGCAGTATATTTTTATATAAGCTATCTTGATAAAATTCTTCTTTAAGTTGTATTTTTCCTGCAATTTTGAAGGAAGATTTTGATTTTTCTTTTTTTATACCAGGATGATTTAGATCTTTGGTTTGATAAATTTCAAACAAATCTTTATCTTGCACCTGAAATTTATCTTCTATGTGTATATTTCCTATTAATTCGTTTTTATAATACAAATCTCTTATACTGCCTACAGTGTAAGAATTTAAATTTTCCACCTCTAAGGTTATAGGTAAAGTCCAAATTGAACCATT
>NZ_JAKMRZ010000035.1:0-2412 GCF_025772385.1 Campylobacter sp. FU_520
ACTCCCCGCAAGACCTGTTAAAGTGATAACTGGAAAAGTTGTGTTCATTTGACTTCCTTAAATACTTTTTATTTGATTATCTTTAAAACCTTCCTATCAATCTTCCCATTTGCATTTAAAGCAAATTGTTCTATTTTAACAAATTTCTTAGGTATCATGTAAGCAGGGAGTTTGTCTTTTAAAAAGTTTTTAAAATCTAACTCTTCCTTGCTTTCATAAAAACAAATAATTTCTTCTTTAAAAATACAAGCACAATTTCTTACATTCTCATGAGAATTTATAATACTTTCTATCTCTCCAAGTTCTATGCGATGACCCATGTATTTGATTTGATGATCTATCCTTCCATAGCATAAAAGTTCGCTAAATTCATTATAAGCTACCACATCACCTGTTTTATAAAGCAAGTCTAGGTAATTATCATGCAAAGGATTTTGCACAAAAGCTTGCTTTGTTTTTTCTTTATCGTTGTAATAGCCTAAAGAAAGACAAATTCCTCTTACATAAAGCTCGCCTTTAATTCCTATTTGATCTGGAGTAATTAAATTTAAATTTTCATCAAATACTAAAAGCTGAGTATTTTTACAAGCTTTTCCTATAGGTAAAAGCTCATCATCGCTAAATTGCCTATCAACTATATAAAAAGAGCATACATCGGTAATTTCAGTAGGTCCATAAAGATTGGCAAATAAAGCATTAGGAAGATGTTTGCGCCAAATGTTGAGTTGTTTATTTGGCATGATTTCGCCGCAAAAAAGAATTTTGTTTAAATACCTTAGTGTAAAGGCTTCAAGAGCATTAGTATTAGCAAAATAAATCAGCACTGAAGGTACCCAAAAAATTGTTGTTATTTTTTCTTGTTCTAGATACTCCAAAATTTTATTTGGAAAAGCAAAAAGATGATTTGGCAGTATATGAAGTGTAGCTCCCATTTTAACAGAGCTAAATATATCTAATATGCTATTATCAAAGTAAAATGGTGCTTGATTAGCAAATATATCTTCATGACTTAGTTTAAAAGTCTCACATACCCAAAAAGTATAATCAATCACACTTTTATGGCTTATGCTTACTCCTTTTGGAGTTCCTGTGCTTCCGCTTGTAAAAAAGACATAAAGTAAATTAGTATCTATGTGATTGTTTAAAGCTTTTTCTAAAGTATTTTCATTTACAACAAAGCTTTCAAAATCTTCTGTGAAAATGGTATCAAGATTAAAATCTAAATTTAATTTTTTAGAAGTAATTAAAAGCTTTGGTTTTAAAACTTCTATAACTTTTTCTACACGCTCTTTAGGGCTTTTTTCATCTAAAAGCGTATAAAAATTTCCACTTTTTGCTACACCAAAAAAAGAAAGCAAACAATCAATCCCTTTAGGAAGTATGATTAATACAGGCTCTTGTGTACTTTTAGTAGGAAGTTTAGAAAGAATTTTACTTGCTATTTTTTTACTTAAACCATCAAATTCTTTATAGTTTATACTTTTACCATTAAACTCAACAAAAGCATTTTTGCTTCCAAATTTAGCAACACTTTCTTGTAAAAAATCATTGATATGAGTTGTCATGAGCTTCCTTAAAAAATTTTGGTTATAATAGCATAAATTATAACTAAGAAAGAAAAATATGCTCATAAATCAAACCTATTTCATAGACTCTTGTGATGATGTAGAATTAAATATAAAAAGAGAAAGTAAATTAGAATTTAAATTAACTTATGATGATAGCAAAGAAATAGAGGCGATTGTTTGTGTTATAAATGGTATTGGCGGAGATATAAAAGATGATTTATATATAAGTGATTATTGTGCTAGAAATTATAATGTAGCAGTTTTAAATGTAAATTATCATTGTATAGGAAATCGTCCTCAAACTGGAGCGGAATTTTATATAGATGATATAGATAAAATGATACTAAAAGTTAGTTTAGATGCATTGGGGATTAATAATTTACCTATTGATGTACAAGCTTTAAAAACTTATGATGAATTTTATTGTGTTATAGATGTGATAAATAAATTTATAGAAAGGTTGAAAAAAACTCAAGAGTTAGATGAAAATTATTTATTGTATTTGAGTTTAGGATTTAAACCAACAAAAAATGAATATCAAAATTATGGTATTATGCAAACGATCGATGTGTTAAACGCTTTGCTTTATACAAAAACAAAGATTTTGAAAAATAATAATTTGAAAGTAATTTTAACCGGATCCTCACATGGAGGATATTTGGCAAATTTATGTGCAAAATTAGCTCCTTGGCTTGTTGATGTTGTGATTGATAATTCTTCTCATGTGACGCTTGATAACAACTTATGGCGTTTTGTAGGTTTTGGTAAAGAAGTTGATTATATTAAATATTGTAGTGCAGGGATTACACATATATTTAAGAATGTTAAATTTGCAGCTTTCGAT
>NZ_JAKMRZ010000036.1:0-2317 GCF_025772385.1 Campylobacter sp. FU_520
TGTTTTTATTAAAAACCTTATAACTTTGTTTTTATAAAAATTTAGATATCATAATAAATAAAAAGGATAAAAATGAAAATTGATTTTAGTGATATACAGAATATGTTTAATGCAATTAATAGAAGTGATATAAATGAAAATAGTCGTAATTTAGTAGATGATGATATTATTGATAGCATGGATATGATGAAATTAATACTTGAAATAGAAAAATTTATTGGAAAAAATTTAGACGCTAAATATATTACTCCAGATAATTTCGAAGATTTTTCTGCAATTAAAAATATGCTTGAGGAAGTTATATAATCTCAAGCACAAATTTATCGCCCTTATCTTTAAAAGTAAAAACTTTATCCTTACAAGGATAACTTATACTATCCTCTCGCATAGTGAATTTTTTATCCTTAAATTTTTCAAGCATTTTTGGTAATTCTTTACCAAATAGAGCTTTATCAGTAATTCCACCTCCATGCGTAAGTCTTTTTATAAATCTACCATCTATATCCTTTTCATCTATCAAGTGAAAATTTACATCATAACCCAAAGTTTTCAGAATTTGCATATATTGAACTTTAAACTCATGAGCAGTCAATGGATCTTCTGAACTATGATAACTTGTGTATATTATATTTTTATTTTTTTGAGCTTGTAAAATCAAATGTGTTTGATTTAATAAAGTTCTTATTTCATAATTTTCATCTTTAAAACAGTATGGCGAATTTTTATTGGCATTCCAATATGTTTTTATAAAACAACCTACTAAAAAATTTTTAGAATTAATAAATGCATCAGGATGGTCTAAATCTTTTCCTATGATATAACCCAAAAGCAATATTGCTTCACCCGAATTATCTATCACTCCATCAACATACCAAGGAGCAATTTTAGTCAATAATAAAGAAAGATAACCTCCATAAGATCTTCCTCCATAAATTTTTGGTAATTTTCCAAAATTAGGATATTTTTTACATAAATCTTTTAAAGCATTAATGCAGTCAATTGCTGCCATAATACCATAATTTTGATATTCATTATTAGTTGGTAACATGGTAGAAGTTATAAATAACCTATAATCATCAGCTAAAATCCCTTTCAACTTATAAGTATCAATAGTAGACTCCAATGACGCAAGATATTCTTTCATATTCCAAGTACTGAGTCTATTTGTGTTAAAGTTCATCTTCTCTAGAGATTTTTTCAATTGATTCACATTGTACTCATCATACGAAAATTGCGCGCTGTATCTTTTATCTTTATCATTTATCCTACAACCATAACAATGATATAAAACACTCACAACTACTACTTCAAATTTCTTAGCTATAAATTGTCTATCAAAATCAATAATTGACAAATCAACATTGGCACCATATCCACCTATCATAAAAACAACAGCTTTCATCTCTTTGTCATCATCATAGGTAATTCTATATTCTAATTTACTTTCTCTTTTTATGTTTAATTCTACATCATCACAAGAGTCTATGAAATAAGTTTCATTTTTGAGCATAATTTTCTCTAATCATTAAAATAATTTGTAAATTGATCTTGATATAGTAACTCTAGATTATCATATATATCTTGAATTTTATCAATAAATTTTTCATTTCTATATGCTTGCATAGTCATAGAATTAATTTCTTGAAAAGCAAAAAAATCAAATTTTTCTTCATGTGTTAATTCTTCAAGATAAATTACTTTTCCATAATGATCATAAGTATATTGTTTAAGAGTTTCTTCTATCACTTCAAGTACCTTAAATACAAATATCATTATAGGTTCCTTTCTTAATACCTGTGTGCTTTGCTCAAACTCTCTTAAAAACTCATCATTTTTTCTATGAGTTATGGTGCAATAGTGCTTTTTGGCATCTTTATAAAAAATATCAAACAATGCACAAGGTTTAACCCCTAAAAAATTTCCCTCATAATCAACCTGAGGATAATAAGGGTAAAGTTTACATATCAAAGGTCTAAGGCTGTGAGGATCACAAAGTCCATTTAAATCACATTTTGCAAAATAAGCATTAATTTTCTTTCCATTTTTTAAAGTAAAGGTATTGACTTTTCCATTTTCTAAATATGTATTACCAGCTTGTTTTAGCGAAAGATATTCAACTTCAAGCATGGGCAATATCACCGCACTAGATTTATTAAATTTAAAATATTGTGCGTGAATATTATGACAACATCCTCCATTACATGTTTTATAGCATTGTGGTGCAAAAATAAATTCTTTATCTTGCAATGAGTTAAAAAAATTTTTCATTTATTTCCTTTCTTATGTATTCTAGCTTAATTTTTGTACATCAAGTAAT
>NZ_JAKMRZ010000037.1:0-2279 GCF_025772385.1 Campylobacter sp. FU_520
GTGCGGGTTCAGGTTTTTCTGTAGGAAGTGGACATAATTATTCTCAAGTTTATGAAAACAACTTGGCTTTTGTTACCGCTTTTTCTATTGCTTTTGGCTTTACAGCTACCGGAGATGGCTCTTCTCAGTTTGCTAGTTTAGACACATCAATAGCTGGAAAAGATCAAACACCAGGTGTCACTACTTTAAAAGGTGCAATGGCTGTAATGGATGTAGTAGAAACTGCAACAGCAAATTTAGATGCTATTAGAGCAGATATCGGTGCAGTGCAAAATCAAATCACAGCTACACTTAATAATATCAGTGTAACTCAAGTAAATATCAAATCAGCCGAGTCAACCATTAGAGATGTGGATTTTGCTGCAGAAAGTGCAAACTTTTCTAAGTATAACATCTTAGCTCAAAGTGGATCTTATGCTATGAGTCAAGCTAATGCTGTGCAGCAAAATGTTCTAAAACTTTTACAATAAATCCAAAGGTAAGGAATTTTTCCTTGCCTTATATTAATTTTCTTTTTTCTAAAATATCTTGCAAAGGCATGATGGCTATTTTTAAAGCTTTTTCTTGAACTAAGGTTAGTTCAGTGATATCTTCTATCCAAGTTTTATGCGATTCAATCCAAGCAACTAATTTATTTTGTTTATCACTTTCATTGTGCATTGCATGGACATAAATTTTTGAAAAAGTACTTTCTAGATGAAATAAAGAAGGACTTATCACTTCTCTTAAAAATATATATTTATTACTTTCTAGTTTCTCTTTTATTTTATCGATTTTTGTATTTAGCTCGTGCAATGTGTATCGTGTTTTGCTTTTATTGTTTAATTCTTTATGAAGTTTTTTACATTCTTTTAAAAAAACACTACTTGCTTTTATATTTTGCTTGATTTGTTTGTAAGCTTGCAACATAAGCTCTTCACTTTCTTTACGTTTTGGTTTATATAATTTTGGAAAAGGTTTTTTTAGTTCTTCTTTTAAGAGAGTTTTACATAGTTCTTTAAAAGGTTTTTCTATAGTTCCTTCTATCCTCGCTCCACCTTCTGTGGCATTGTAAATTTTTACTTTTGTTTGTTTATAGAATAAATTTTCAAAAATTTGTTTAAATAAAACCCAAATTTCTGAGCTTTGAATATATCTTTTTCCACCATATGCTAAAATTTTAAATTTATCTTTATCTCTTTCAAATTCTCCCTCGTGATAATCGCTATATAAAAATCCTTCACTATGAGATTTTCCATCATCGCTATAAGCTAGATCTTGGCCTATTAAAATGATATTTTTATGTCCAAGTAAGAGCGCTAATTCATAATTTAAATGTGCTACACTCATTCCCCCGCTTATATAGCCAAAATCATGCAATCTTAAAGAATATGCAAATGGTAAAGATCTTGAAACTAAAATGTATTTTCTATTGTTCTTTTCTAAAAAATTTATACTATCTTTATGAGCTAAAGATGCTAGAACAAAAGTAATATCTTTATCAAAATTACCAAAATCATTATCAAAACATCTTGATACAATATCATCTCTTTCAAGCATGCAAACATAATCAGGTTTTATACCTGCTTTTGCTAAGATAGGATAAGCACTATCAGCACAGAAAATAGTTGCTTTGTTTGCATATTTTTTTAGTAAAGGAAGTTGTTTTTTTAAAGAAGGTCCGGTGGCCACTAAAATGGCATTTTGACTTTTATTAGTTCTTTTTTTCTTTAATTCTGTAAAACTTGGATGAGTAAGCATCTTAGGGATGTTTAACACAAATTGCTCAATACCTTGCATAGCATCAATTGGATCATTTCCTCTTTTTAAAGCAATGCTTTTTATTGCTTTAAAATTTAAATCGCTAATATATTTAATTTCTTTCTTTTGATCCTCATAAAAAGAAGAGTGAATATGTAAATCATAAGTTTTTAAAAAAAGATCTAAAAAAGAGCATATAGCGTCAGCTTTTATATAACTCATTTCTTTAGTATGAATTAAAACAAATCTATTTTCTGATAATTCTTTGGAAAAATCTATCATATTAAATATCAAAAATATAAGTTCTAGATCTTTTTCATAAACTATAATTTTTTTATGTTCTTTATTAGCAAGTAAGCTTTTATAAAAAATTCCATTTCCTAAACCATAAAAAAATAAATAAGGATAACGCGCATAGTTTTTGTTAAAATACTCAAGTTTTTCCTGAAGTTCTTTCAAAGGATCTTTGTAGATATTTTTTAAATTCTTATAGCATATATTACAATTTAAAGGATCTTTATCAAAAACATAAATATAGT
>NZ_JAKMRZ010000038.1:0-1680 GCF_025772385.1 Campylobacter sp. FU_520
CTCAGTTTCCATACATTAACTATCAAAGGGCATAATTACATTTGTAAAAGCAAACATTCATAGATAACTCCTTAGTTTTTAAAGATCTAGTTTCAAACTAGATCTTTAAAGATATATCTATCTACTTATATTAACACTATATAATCTAATATATTTTATATTGTTTTTATTTACTTTAAGAATTCTTATATAAAACTATGCTATAATACAAGCCATAGTTTTAATTTTAATAAGGAGAATTCTCATGAAACTAGTTAAACTTAGTTTAGTAGCAGCTTTAGCTGCAGGTGCTTTTTCAGCAGCTAACGCTGTTTCACTTGAAGAAGCTATAAAAGATGTTGATGTATCAGGAATGTTCAGATACAGATTTGAATCTGATAGACAAGAAATTGGTAATGCAGTTCAAGCGGAAGGTTATAACAACACCAAAGAAAACAAACACAGATTTAAATCTCAATTAAACTTCAAAGCAGCTTTAGATGATAACTTTAAAGCTTTTGTTCAATTCCAATACAGCACAAATGAAGCTGGCTTTGGTACAGGCAATCAAACAGTTACAAATAAAACTTTCAATGTTCAACAAGCTTACTTAGAATATACAAATGAAGCTTATGCTACAAATGTAACTTTCGGTAAAATGGAAGTTGGTTCTATTTGGACTGATGACTTAGTAGGAACAGGAGCTAAAGTAGTTAATAACTCTATTGAAGGTTTAACTTTCGCAGGTTATTGGTTTGATAGCTTTAATGCTGAAGATGATGGTGATACTGCAATTGAAGATGGAATCAATATTGCTAAGTCTTCACTATATGGCGGTGCTGTATTAGGTGATTTTGATCCATTTGCATTCCAAATTTGGGCTGCTTATTCAAATAATTGGGCATTCTTATATGCAGTAGATGCTAGCTATAAATTTGCATTTAATGATGCTAATTTCAAAATCCAAGCTCAATACTTAGGGAATAGTGTTGATAGTGAAAAAGAAAAACGTTTAAATTTAGACAATGGTAACTTCTATGCTGCTCAAATTCAAGCAAATATTTCAGCATTTGATTTCCAAGCAGGTATAGTTGGTTATGGTGAAAAAGATAAAGGTAGTTTGGTAGTTTTAGAAGATAAAGGTAGAGTGATTGCTCCAGGTGAACAAATTTTCTACTCTGATGGCAGCAAATTAACTGGATCTGTAGGTGAAAACTTCTTCTATTTTGCAGGTTTAGGTTATACTTTTGCTGAAACACTAAGAGTAGGATTTGACTATATCGGCGGTAAAACTGAATATACAGCAGGCACCCCTGATACAGATAAAAACGAATACATAGCAAGAGTATCTTACAAATACAGTCCAAAACTTACATTTAGCGGCTTCTATTCTTACTTAACTGAAGATAATCATAATCGTGTAAAAGATCAGGATGCTGACGATCAATTCATCAGACTTGAAGCTCTATACAAATTCTAATTATAAAAGCTAAGCCAAAAGGCTTAGCTTACTATATCTAAAATTATTTCTTCTTTTAATCCTTGTATTTTAATTTCATTTATTTTTAATTCATTAGGTAAGTTTTCAAGCAAAGCTTCTTTGCTATGTATATTTTTATTTGCTAGTATTCTTAGCATTTTACCCCTATAAGCCTTTGCAAAATGACTTAAGGTTTTGGAATTTTTTAAAAAAGTGAGAGT
>NZ_JAKMRZ010000039.1:0-1570 GCF_025772385.1 Campylobacter sp. FU_520
ATTGATTATTTTACCCATTCTTCCTAATTCATCATCGGCTTTAATCTTTATTGTCTGCACTTCTTTGGTTTCATGATTTAAAAATTTGAAGAAATTTTGTAAAGAATGGAGTATAATAGGAATTCTAGCACCTACTATTTTATTTACACAAAAATAAACAATGGCTAAGATTGTAACAACTATAACTAGTGCTATAACAATTAAAATAAATTGTAATTTATATAAAGGTTGTAAAACAGACTTTTTTGGCGCGGTAACTATTATACTCCAGTGACTAGAATCTCCTAGTGTGCTAAAAGGAGTGATACTAGCAAAGCTGAGATTTCCATTTGAATCAGTATAATTGTCAATAATTATATCTTTACGTTCTTTAACGGCATCAATAATAAATTTTGTCGAAGGATCTTTATTGATTTCAGGTAGAGTTTTTAATATAGCATCTTTGTTTTTGTGAATAGTAATAACCCCTTGATCAGTCATTAAAAATCTTAAATCACCTTCGTAGGCATCTAGCTTTGGATCAAGCATATCTTGTGATATTTCTAAGAAATCAAAAGTATATCCAACAACACCTACAAATTTGCCTTTACTGTTAAAGATAGGCATTCCTAAATTAATACCTAAAAAATCATGTCCATCGTAATTTAATTTTGATGGAGCGCCAACAAATAAAGTATCTAAATCACCATATTTTGCGTTTTGTTCAATTTTTTGCAAAATGTTCAGTTGAGAAAAATTATTAGGAACTTTTATAGATCTTATACCACCGGCTTTTCCTGTAGTTTCATCGAAAAAAATCATAGCAAAAGTTTTACCATTAGAGCTTTTAAAATTTGAATCTAATGCTTGGATGTCAGATAAAACAGAGGGATCTTTTAGCCAAAGAAATGAATAAGCTGCATAACCACTACTGTCAAAGGTATTTTTTAATAAGCTTTCTATTAACGCAACATCTACTTGGTCATATTTCGAAAACATTTCATTAAGCGATGTAGCCATTCCTTTTGTAAGAACAACTTCCTCATTTAGAATGCCTTGCATAAAATTTCCGTATCTTTTCGCAGAAAGAAAGATTGAATTTTTAGCTTCATTTTCCATATTAGAAGCAACTTGAATTGATAAAATAGTCACCAAAATGGCTATTCCAGTGATTATACTAATAGCAACTGATAATACTAGTTTTAATCCTATATTTAAAGATTTAAACATCAATAACTCCTTAATAACTCTTTTTTTGATTAGCATTAATTCTATTTTTTTATATAAAACTATTTTTAAACTATTTTAAAAGATTTAATTTTTTAAAATTGGTTCAAATACACACATATAAAAATAAATCAAAAAATGATATAACAATGAAAAATACATATTTTGTATAACAAAATAATAAAAATATTTTTTTATAAATGTATGATTAAAAATTGCAGTTATTGTGAAAATATTTTTATTAAAGTAAACATAAATTGCTATGGATAAAAATTAGACTAAATAAAATGCAAATCTTTCACCCAATTAACTAAACCCATTAAGGGTTTAGTCAATTATTTAAAATTTTTTCTTTCTAGCATCC
>NZ_JAKMRZ010000004.1:0-116356 GCF_025772385.1 Campylobacter sp. FU_520
AGAAGTTAAACCCATCAAGGGTTTAACTTTACCCAATATAAGATTTTAAACAAACCCCATCAACGCATAACTCGTAAGCTTTTTTTAGATTGTTTTTAAAAGTATCAAGCAAAAATAAAATTTTAGAATCAAACATGTAAAACTCGGCCATTTTTGAAGCAATTTTTGCCAAATTCTCATCTTCTATTAAAATATATTTAGCACCCAATGCATTTGAAAGTAAAATTTCTTCTTCATTCTTAGCATATATAGCAAAGTCTATTTTTTCCTCTTTTGCACTTTTTATATTTTGCTCATTATAGTTAAAACAATTTACATTTGTTTTGATAAAAATATTTTCATAATGACTAAATTTTTGCATATTTATCAAAGGATGTCCAAAAATCAACATATTTTTTCCTTTATCTTTAAAAGACAGTAATTCCTAAAGCCTTGATTAAAAATTTTATAATCTTTCAATCCTTGTAATTCATCATAAACCTCACTACCTTTATAAAGTAAAAACAAAGTATTTTCATTATAAAAACCACTTGAAATTTCTACTAAAGGTTTTATATCCATCAAAGCTCTTGAAGTGATTAAATCTACTCTAAAAGGTGGATAGTTTTGTAATTTTTCTTTTATAATGTTCGCATTTATTAAATTAAGTTCAGTTTTAACCACCCTTAAAAACGAAGCTTTTTTAGCACTAGGCTCAAAAAGAAAAAATTCACTATCTTGCAAAATACAAGCTAAAAATAATGCAGGAAAACCAGCCCCACTTCCAATATCGATAATCTTTTTTTTATCAGTCAAACCATAAAAGTCTAAAATTTTAACACTATCAATAATATTATCATCTATGTTTTCAAGGTGAGTTAAATTATGCACAGCATTAAATTTTTCTAATAACTCTTTATAGAGCGTGATTTTTTTAAAAAAATCATCTTTATTTGCAAAATCTTTTAAAAAATTTAATTGTTCTTCGTATTTTTTCAATTTAAATGTCCCATTTGTGTGTATTTGATTTCTAAATAATCTTTGTTAAAACGATTTGCCTTTATCAAAATAGGCACCCTTAAATTAATTTTTTCTTTTAATGAATTTAGTTTTTCAGGATTATTAGTCAAAAGATTAATTTTAGAAATCTTATAATGTTTGAGTATAAAATCTACTATTTCATAACTGCGCTCATCTGCTTTAAAACCTAATTGATGATTTGCCTCTATAGTATTAAAACCCTTATCTTGTAAAGCATAAGCATTAATTTTATTAAAAAGTCCTATGCCTCTTCCTTCTTGTCTTAGATAAATCACCATGCCACCATGTTCTTGGATATATTTTAAAGAAAAATCAAGCTGTTCTCCACAATCACACTTTAAACTTCCCAAAACATCACCCGTTAAACATTCTGAATGAATTCTAATATTAACTTCTTTATCTAATTTTCCTTTAAAAATACAAAGGTGTTCTTTATCATTTTCTTTGAAACTTTGTATATTAAATTCTCCAAAACGAGTGGGAAGTTTTGCTATTTCAGAAATTTGAATAGTCATTATTTTACTTTACCTTTTTATAAAAAATATGCTAGAATTTAAGCAATTTTAACAAACAAAAAGGAAATTTATGTTTAAACGCTTCAGAAGATTAAGACTTAATGAGAATATTAGAAGCTTAGTAAAAGAAAATACCTTAAATTTAGATGATTTAATCTATCCACTTTTTGTTGTCAATGGCACTAATATTAAAAATGAAATCACGTCTATGCCAGGTGTGTTTCAAATGAGCTTAGATGAAATTTTAAAAGAATGCGAAGAGTTAGTTAATCTTGGTATTAAAGCGATTATTTTATTTGGTGTGTTGGAAAGCTCTAAAAAAGATAGCTGTGGCAGTGATGCATTAAGTGATGATGGTTTGATAGCTACAAGTCTAAGAGCTATTAAGGCAAAATTTCCTGATTTAGTAGTGATTACTGATCTTTGTTTTTGTGAGTATACCGATCATGGTCATTGTGGCATTATTGATCCAAAAAGCAAAAGCGTAGACAATGACTTAACTTTGGAAATTTCAGCCAAACAAGCTCTAATTCATGCTAAAAACGGCGCTGATATGATAGCACCAAGCGGTATGATGGATGGTATTATTGAAACTTTAAGAAAAACCTTAGATGAAAATGGTTTTGAAAATTTACCTATTATGGCTTATTCTACTAAATTTGCCTCAGCTTATTATGGGCCTTTTAGAGATGTGGCTGATTCTGCACCAAGTTATGGAGATAGAAAAACCTATCAAATGGATTTTGCTAATGGTAAAGAAGCCTTATGTGAAAGCTTAGAAGATGAAAAACAAGGTGCTGATATTTTGATGGTTAAACCAGCACTTGCATATTTAGATGTAGTTAAAGATATAGCAAATCATTCCAAACTTCCACTTTGTGTGTATAATGTAAGTGGAGAATATGCTTTATTAAAAGCGGGACAAAAAGCAGGTGTGATTGACTATGAAAAAATAGTACTTGAAACTATGTTTGCATTTAAAAGAGCAGGAGCTAAGCTTATCATAACTTATCATGCAAAAGAAATTGCAAAATTATTAAACAAGGAGTAAGATTGAATAGTCTAAGTAAAAAAAGTTCCCAAGATATTATCAACGAATTATCAAGCTATTTAGGCATAGAAAAACATAATCAAACCATATTTCATCTCACCCATATTAATGAAAAAGAAAAAAAATTAAGTCTAAAAAATGGTCATGAGTTAGCACCTGAACCATGGTTTATAGTAGATGAAAATGATGATGTTAAGACTATGTTTTCTGTAAAAACCTTAATCGAGTTTTTGCAAAATGCCAAGGAAATGCAAAAAGATAATTTTGAGCTTAAATTAGAAAAGGCTATTTATCAACAAATTCCTATTGACTTTAATGATGTTTGGACGGTTGCTATGGATGAGATTAAACATCAAGTTGCCAAAGGTATAAAAGAAGTAAATATTGATTTAGATCAATTAATCAGCAATATTCATATAAAACATCCTAATTTATTTATTGATATGAAAGAAATGATGCAAAAGGTAAAGCCAAATGAAAGATTATAAAAGCTTTGTTAAATACTCTAAAGCAGGCCCAAGATACACTTCTTATCCCACTGCAGTGGAGTTTAACACTCAGTTTAAATATGAAGATTATATACAAATTTTAAAAGATCAAAAAGCACAATTGTCTTTGTATTTTCACTTACCTTTTTGTAGAAGTGCTTGTTATTTTTGTGGTTGTAATGTAATATATACTGCTAAAGAAGAAAGCAAAGAAAGATATTTAAACTATCTTTTTAAAGAGCTTGATCTTTTAGCAAATATCATCAACACTCAAAGAGAAGTAGCTCAAATGCATTTTGGTGGTGGTACACCCACTTTCTTTTCTGCCAAACAATTACAAAGTTTGATTTTAAAAATAAAAAGTATTTTTCCAAATTTTGCCCAAGATAGTGAAGTGAGCTGTGAGATTGATCCTAGATTTTTAAATGAAGAACAAGCTGATGTTTTGATCCAAAATGGTTTTAACCGTATTAGTTTTGGCGTGCAAGATTTTGATGAAAAAGTTCAAAAGGAAATTCATAGAATTCAACCTTTTGAATTAACCAAAAATGCAGTAGATATGGTAAGAAAAAAAGGAATTAACTCAGTAAATATGGACTTAATCTATGGTCTTCCTTATCAAAGCCTAGAAAGTTTTAAGCAAACTTTAGAAAAAGCATTACTAATCAATCCTGATCGTTTTGCTATTTTTAACTATGCACATGTGCCTTGGCTTAAAAAAAATATGAGAAAATTCGATGAAAGCACATTACCAAGCCCTGATGTAAAACTTCAGATTTTAGAATACTGTGAAAAATTTTTAACTCAAAATGGTTATAAAATGATAGGAATGGATCATTTTGCAAAACCACAAGATGAACTTTTTAAAGCTTTAGAAAATGGTAGCTTACATAGAAATTTCCAAGGTTATACTACAAAAGGTGGAACTGATTTAATTGGCATTGGCTTAACAAGCATAGGCGAAGGAAAAAGACATTATATGCAAAATTTCAAAGACATGCCAAGCTACGAAAAAGCTATTGATGAGGGTAGATTACCTTGCGAAAAAGGTATTATGCTTGATGATGATGATGAACTAAGAAAAGCTGTTATTATGGAACTTATGAGTAATTTTGCCCTTAATATAAAAAATATAGAAAATAAATTTAAGATTGATTTTTTTGAATATTTTCAACAAGATCTAAAAGAACTTGAGGAGCTTAGCGAATTTGTTACTATAGATGAAAATTATATCAAAGTTAATGAAACGGGAGTACTTTTAATACGTAATATTGCTATGTGTTTTGATAAATATTTAAAACGCATTAGCGAAGATAAAAAAGTATTTTCTAAAACGGTTTAATATGCTAAATGTTAATGAAATTTCTAATGCCTGCGTAAAATGTGGCAAATGCATACCAGTTTGTACTATACATGAAATAAACCGCGATGAGAGTACTTCTCCTCGTGGTTTTTTAGATTTAATTAGTGCTTATGAAAATCAAGAACTAGAACTTGATAAAAATCTTAAAAAAACTTTTGAATCATGTTTTTTATGCACAAATTGTGTTGAAGTTTGCCCAAGTCATTTAAGAGTAGATAGTGCTATTGAAAAAGTACGCTTTGATATAGCTCAAAAATTTGGTATAGCATGGTATAAAAAACTTGCTTTCTTTTTTTTAAGACACAGAAGGATTTTAGATATTTTAGCAAGATTTGGCTATGTTTTTCAAAGTTGTGCCTTTAGCTTGCAAGATAAAAATTTAGGAATGAAAGCTAAATTTAGCCTACCTTTAATCAAAAAAGATCGTTTACTTCCTTCTTTAGCTAAGAAAAGTTTTTTAACCTCTAATCCTGATTTTATAAACAATCAAGGTGAAAAAACCATAGGACTTTTTATAGGTTGTTTGTCTAATTATTCTTACACTAATACAGGTTTTGCTTTGCTTGAAATTTGTAAGCATCTTAAAATCAATGTGGATTTATTAAAAGATCAATCTTGCTGTGGCGCTCCTCATTATTTTACCGGAGATTTTAGCAGTGTAGAAAAATTAGCTAAAAAAAATATCATTTATTTTGAGGAAAAATTAAAAACACTAGATTATATCATTGTCCCAGAAGCAACCTGCTCTGCGATGATTAATATAGACTATGAACATTTTTTCCATATGCAAAAAGATGAAGAATGGGCAATAAGAGCTAAAAATATTTCTAGTAAAATACTACTTGCAACAAAATATTTTTACGAATACACTAATTTAGAAGAACTTTTAAAAACAAAGAAAAAAATAAATACAAAAATTGCATATCATGATCCTTGCCATGCAAGAAAAATGCAAGGAGTTTTTAAAGAACCAAGAGCTTTATTAAAGCAAAATTATACCTTTAAAGAGCTTATCAAGTCAAATGAATGTTGTGGCTTTGGTGGAGTGAGTATGCAAACGGATCACTATGAAAAAGCTTTGCAAGTTGGTATAAAAAAAGCTCAAAATATACAAAAAAGTGATGTAGAAATCATTAGCGCAGAATGCTCAGCTTGCAGAATGCAAATCTCAAATGCACTAGAGTATGAAAAAATATCCACACAGTTCTTACATCCTTTAGAATTAATAGCAAAATCACTTCAAGATTAGTAAAACTAATCTTGATTTTTTATGCTTTCAATATTTGACCTATTTTTTTCTATTAAAATTCTATTTTGCTCTATGTTTTCACTATTTTTTTTGCATTCATTTTTTAAGATTTCTATATTTTTATATAAAATCTTTATTTTCCTTTCATAGCGATTAATTAGTAAAAACACTATAAATAAAAATAAAATTAAAATAGCCCAGTTTAAAAACGCCATAATTTACCTCTCCTTAGATATATTAGTATTTTTTATCTTAAACTACAATTCTTTTTAAAGTAGGAGAAAGTTTGACTAAAATTTCATAATTAATAGTATTGAAAAAATTAGCCATAACATTTGCATCATTCATAACACAAATCATCTCACCATCATTTTCACAAGAAAAACTATCCATAGACATTTTTCCAAGTATTTTTTTGCCATTAGGAAGAAAAAAATCTTTTTTTCCATCATAGCGCAAAAGCCCATCAGCATAACCTAAATCATAAGTTGCTATTTCAAGATCCTCTTTTGCGCTATACATACCACCATAGCCAACACTTTGACCTTTTTTTAACACTCTTTGGCTTAATTTTTCAGCCCATAAACTCAAAACCTTACGCAAGTCTTTATTAAAATGCGCATAACCAAATTGTACAAGCCCTACTCTACAATACTCATCAACTTCTAAAGTATTTGCTCTAAATAAGGCTTCAGAATTATGAGAGTGAAATACTAAGTTTTTAGCCTCTTCTTGTAATAAATCATAAATTAATTTTTTAGCATGTTGGAATTTTTGTTTTTGTACAAAATAACTTGCATCTACTTCATCGCTTCCTGCAAAATGCATCATCACTCCATGAAGTATCAAATTATTACTTTTTAGCTCTTGCATCACTTCTTGAATTTCTTCAGGCAAAATTCCATTTCTATGCATATTTGTATCTATGACTAAATGAATTTTAGTATTTTTTTTAAGCTTTTTTATATCATTTTTATCATTTAAAGCATAAATAAATTTTTCGCTTTCATTGCCATGTGGATGATGAGATAAAATTAAGATATTATCAAAAATATTTTCAAGCTCTTTTGCTTCAGCTTCATTTTTTACTGCTATAAAATTTATACCTTTTGCTCTAGCTATAGGAGCTAAAAGCTTAGCTCCATGTCCATAAGCATTATCTTTAAAAACACAAATTACTTTTTCATAACCCCCAGCCTTAGAGGCTATTAGGTCAAGATTATACTCATAAGCTAAGCGATTAATTTTTATATAAGCCATTATTGTTCAGCTAAAATTTGCATTTTGTCTTCAACCAGCTTAACATAAAGAACTTTTTCTCCTTTAAATTTATAATTAGTACTACGATAATCTTCATAAAATCCTATTCTAAAAATCTTTTCATTTTTTTCATTTGGATAAGGACTTATACTAAGATCTGAAAATTTAATAGTTTTTTCTTCTTTTTTAGCAAAAATTCTTTCTTTATTTTTTGCAAACTGCTCATATGAAAATTTATTTTTATGTTTAAATATATTTTTATCATAAAAAGATAAATATTTATTGATATCACTTTTTTGCCAACTATCTTTCCAAGCAAACAAATTTGCTAATAAAATAGCTATTTCTTCATGATTTGCTCTTACCTTATTTTTCTCCTCTGTCATTGCATAAGCTTTTCTATCAGCAACTAATTTATTAAAATCTTCTAATAAATCATTTTGTACAGCAATACAACCTCTAGTTTTATAAGTGTCTAAACGCGTTCCATCTAAAGGATAACCATGAATCCAAATTCCACCACCTGTTTTACCTAAAGTTTTATCTAAAACATTTGGATAAGTTGTTGCAAAAGCAAATGGTCCATAATATGGATCACCAGGATAAAATTTCTTTCCAAGTTCATAAAAACCTATAGGGGTTTTTAAATCCCCTTCTACTTCTTTATCTCCAGCCAAACCAGTTAAAACATCTTTTTGAATAAATTTCTTTTCTACTTTGCCATTATTATAATGATAAACTCTAATGATTTTATCACTTTTATTAGTTAAAACGATTGCAACATTTTCTTCATAGTAACCAAGGCTAACATTTTTATCTTTTATCTCATCAAGCCAAAAATCTTTCTTACTTAATTCTTGTTCTAATACCTTTTCAACCGCATTAATACCTTGATTTAAATAAATTTTTGCAAGTTCACTTGCATTTGCAAATACAGCTAAACTAAACAATGCTAATATAATTTTAAACAATTTATACCTTTCTACTAAAATTTAAAACAACAAAGAGCTAATTATAATATTTTTACAATAAATATATTTTTAATTTTTTCCGTGTATAATGTTTATAATTGACTAAAAATATAAAGGAAAATAATGAAAAAAATACTCAGCTTAGCTCTTTTAAGCACTTTTACCTTGGCTAACAACATCACTGTAAATGATCCCTATGTAAGACAAACTCCACCAAATTCTAAAACCACAGCCTTTTTTTTAGAACTTAAAAATAATTCTAATCAAGACATAAAACTCATCAAAGCCCAAAGTTCACTAAGTGATACAACTGAAATTCACGATCATATCATGGAAAATGGTAAAAAAATGATGGTGCAAATCCCTCAAATTACTATAAAAGCTAATTCAAGTGCTGAACTTAAACCAGGTGGCATGCATATTATGGTATTAAATCTTAAAGAAAATATCACACCGCAAACAAAAGCTAATTTAACGCTTTATTTTGATGATAATAGCACAATCAAACTAAAAGATATCAAGTCAAGAAGCATTAAAAAATAATGAAAAATCTACTTGTCTTTGCCTTAGCTATAGTCTTTGCTATATGTGGGGCTTATTTTTATACTAATTCATCAAATACCGGAAAAAAAAGAGAGTTAATCACCACTCTAACGCCTTTAGCATGCGATCTAAATACCCAAGAGTGTGAGTATAATTTTAAAGATAAAAAGGTATTAGTAAATTTAAATCCAAAGCCTATAGCCGCATTAAACGAGCTTGATTTAAATATCACTAATTTGGGTGAGTTTAAAAAACTAAACGCTAGAGTTTATGGACTTAATATGTATATGGGAGATATTGTTCCACAATTTGAAAAAACTAACAACATTTACCATGCTAAATTAGTTTTAAGTTCTTGCACACTAGATATAATGCGTTTTAGAATAGAGCTTTTTGATGATGAAACTCCGCTAGATTTTTATTTTGACTTTGATGTAAAAAGGTAAAGTATGAAAAAAATAAATATTTTTTTATTAATTGTGGTAATTTTTGGGGTGTTTTTTATATCTGTGCAGTATTTTGAAAATAACAAATACAATTTTCACTTAAATTCTGAAAAAGGCGTGCTTAGTTTAAAAGATTTTATCGGTAAAAAATTGATTGTATATTTTGGTTATACATATTGTCCTGATGTTTGCCCTAGTGAACTTGCCTTAATTGCTAATGTTTTAGAAAAAATGCCAAATAAAGAAAAAGCTCATGTGATATTTATCTCACTAGATCCAGCAAGAGATAGCAATCTAACTCAAACTAGTCAATGGGTAAAATATTTTTACCCAAATTCTACAGCTTTAGTTGCTAAAGATGAAAAAGAATTAGAAAAAGTTACTAAAAATTATGGTGTGGTATATGAAAAAATCAATCTTAAAGATTCTGCTATGGGATATTCTATAGCACATAGTGGCGAATTTTATCTGATTGATGAAAAGGGAAAATTTATTAAAACCATAAAAGATATTAGCTATGAAAACTTTTTCAATGAAATTCAAAAATTCTTAAACGAATAAATTTTTACACAATTTATTCGTTTCTTAAAGTATCTAAAATATCTACTTGAGTTGCTTTTTTGGCAGGATAATAAGAAGATAAACTTACAATCACAATAGCTCCAAAAAGTGTAGCACAAAAATCAACTAAAGAAAGTTCTAAAGGCAATTTGCTCATACCATAAACATCACTTGGCAAAGAAATAATGTCAAAATTTCCAAGCACCCACAAAGCTATAGCTGCAAGAATCACACCTGCTACAATACCACTTCCACCTATTAAAAATCCTAAAGAAAAAAAGGTTTTTTTAATCTCTAATTTACTAGCTCCTAAGGAAAGCAATAAAGCTATTTCACTGCGCCTATTCATCACTATCATTAATAAAGAACTTACTATATTTAAACTTGCAACCAAAATAATCAACATTAATACTATAAACAAAGCTCTTTTTTCTAAAGCAAGTGCTGCAAAGAAATTCCCGTTTTGTTCCCACCAACCTATACTAGCATATCTTGCACCCAAAAAAGCCTCAATTTGCTTAATATCCTCAAAGGGTTTATTTGAATACACATGCACTCCATCATAACTTCCTTGGGGATATGATAAAATTTTAGCTAAGGCTTTAGCATCTGTATACATATAAGCTTTATCATAGGCTAATAGTCCTGAAGAAAAATTAGCCTTAACATCAAATCTTTTAACCTGCGGGATAAGCGAAAGCCCGCTTGCATTTAGATTTGAAAAAATTAAAGTAATTTTTTCATTATAATCAAGTCCAAATTCATCCTTTAAACCCTTGCCGATTAAAATATCAAAATTATCTAATTTTTTATCTCCTAAAGCTTGCGCTACTACTTCATTGATCTTTTTTTCATCTTCAAAATTAACCCCAAAAAGCATACCACCTTCTAATTTTAAATCATTTCTTGCTATCACTTGAGTAGCAATATAAGGACTAAATAATAAATTTGGAAATTTAGCTCTTAATTCTTGCAATAATTTATCATCCACACTTGCTCCAAAACGCGGTAATATAGTGATAGGATAATTCATCGTAAAAAGTTTTCTCTCAAATTCTTTATCAAAGCCATTCATAATAGCCATTGCAACTAAAAGCACGCAAAGTCCTATACTCACACCTAAAAAAGCTAAAATTTTTGAAAGCATGATAAAGGGTTGATCTTTATCAAAACGCAAATATTTAAATAATAAATAACGAGGGATACTTTTTTGCATTTTATACTCTTAATATTTTTTTAAGTATTTTAACTTGATTTTTATAAAAGCTAGCTTTGTATTTATTTAAGATAATATACAAAGGCACTATTATCGTGAAATTCAACTATAAATCTTAAAGGCAAAATTCTCACATAAGTTTCACTTTGTGCACTTGCTTGTTCACTTTTTACAAAATCTTTTACATCTATTTTTGAATTAAAAAAGCAATCAATTAAATCATTTTTATGATTATTTAAAAAGTTAAATTTATCTAACTTTGTCATTTGCTCTTCATCTACCATACCAAAATCATTGCGTATTAAAGATTTTAAATCACTTGGTGTATAAACTAACTCACAAGCATATTCTAAATTCTTTTTTTTGCTTTTAGTCATAGCTATAGAAATAGTTTCATTTTGATGATAAAGGATAAAATTTTTATTAGAGAGTTCTGCCCAAAATATAAATTCATCTTGGGCAGTGGCATTAAAAATTATAAGGATTAATAAGCAAACAATTCTTTCCACTTGTCAGCATCGATTTTAAGTTCTACATTTACTCTATAAAGACCATCTTTAAAATCTTGATCAACCACACTTGCATTTTTAATCAAACCATTTACCTGCGCTGTAATAGTTGAACTTTTAAGCATTGCATCTTTTACTGTATCTTTACCATTAACTCTTACACCATATAACTTACTAGCTAATTGTCTATAAGCATCAGTGATTGCTGCTCTTTTAGCCAAAGCTAAAGCTTGACCAACAGAAACTGTATTTAAAGGAGCAATACCCTCACCCACTGCTGTAAAAGTTAGATCATTGTCTGTGCTTGTATCATTTGCAAGCATTTTTTCTTCTCTAATGATATTACGCACATCATCTTTGTCTACTTTTTGAACCACAACATCAGAACTTGCAGCTTGAGCAGCTTGAGTTTGATTTGGATTCACACCTCTTTGATCTAGCGCACATGCACTAAAACCCAAAGCCAAACAAAACATAAAAACAACTTTTTTCATTTTTTACACCTTCAATTTATTTGATTTTATTAAAATAGCAAAAAGCATTCCAAAAATTTTACTATTCTAAATTTAAATCCATATTAGTTTCAGCATCTAATTCCTCATCTTCTTCTTTAGGACATTTAGCAATGCTTACAACCTCATCATTTTCAACATTAACAACAATTACACCACTTGTATTTCTACCTGCTTTTCTAATACTTTGCATATCAACACGTATCATCTTACCACTGCTTGTTAATGCCATCAAATCCATACTTTCATCGACTATAACTATACCGATTAAGTCTTTTGTTTTAGCAGTAAGTTTCATGCATATTACACCCTTACCACCCCTGCTTTGAAGTCTATATTCTCCAGCATCAGTACGCTTGCCTATGCCTTTAGCGCTTACGCTTAAGATTTCTTGAGCGTCATTTTCTATAACAACAGCACCCACAACCTCATCATCTTTTTCTTTAAATTTAATCGCAGTTACCCCTCTACTTACACGACCAATCTCTCTAACTTTGGCAAGCGGGAATTTAATACACATACCTTTTTTAGTAACTGCAAAAAGCATTTTACCGCTAACATTTTCAAGTTCTTCATTAGGTTCAAGCATTTCATTTTCTAAATTTTCTTCATAATTTTGCTCTTGCGTTTCGCTTTCATCTCTTGCTACGATAATTGCAGTAACAAGCTCATCATTTTCATCTAGATTAATCGCTTTTACACCCACGCTTCTAATATTTTGATATTCACTTAAATTTGTGCGTTTTACAATACCATTTTTCGTAAAGAAACACAATGATTTACTTTCATCAAAATCAGTAGTTGGAATAATTGCCATGATTTTTTCATCTGCTTGTAGATTAATGAGATTAACCACAGCTTTACCTTTAGCAGTTCTACTTCCTTCAGGAATTTTATAAACTTTAAGCCAGTAAAGTTGCCCACGATCGGTAACAAACATCAAAGTATCATGTGTGTTTGCTGTAAAGAAGCTTTCTATAAAATCATCATCATAAGTTGTAACTGCGACCTTACCTTTACCACCACGTTTTTGTTTTTCATATTGCTTACTTGGGACACGTTTGATATAACCACGATGAGTAATGGTAACTACCATATTTTCATTTGGTATTAAATCTTCTATATCAATATCATCATAATCATCTTCAATTTGAGTGATTCTTGGTACATCAAATTTGGTTCTAATTTCTTTTAATTCATCTTTGATTAAATTTTCAAGCAAAGTTTCGCTTTTTAAAATTTGATCAAGTCTTTCAATTTCTGCTAATAATTCTCTTAATTCATTGTCAATCTTTTCTCTCTCAAGCCCTGTTAAACGGCCTAATTTCATATCTAAAATAGCATTAGATTGAAGTTCACTTAGGCCAAATTTTTGCATTAATAAATTTTTAGCCGTTGGATTATCAGGAGAGTTTTTAATCAAAGTTATCACTTCATCAATATTATCTAATGCAATTTTTAAACCTTCTAAAATATGCGCTCTAGCTCTAGCTTTTTGCAATTCATAAATAGTTCTTCTAATAATTACAGTTTTTCTATGATTTAAGAATAAATTTAAAAGCTCAATTAAAGAAAAAACTTTTGGTTCTTTATTATGTATAGCAAGCATAATCACACCAAAAGTGCTTTCCATAGTAGTAGATTTAAAAAGATTATTTAACACAATCTCACTCATAGCATCACGTTTTAACTCAATTACCACGCGAATTCCTTCTCTATCGCTTTCATCTCTAACTTCAGCAATACCTTCAATTTGTTTTTCTTTAGCAAGTTCAGCAATTTGCTCTATTAATCTTGCTTTATTAGTTTGATAAGGAAGTTCATCTATAACAATAATATCTTTATTAGCTCTTTTTTCAATATGAGTTTTTGCTCTTACTTTTACCCTACCACGACCTGTGCGATAAGCTTCTATAATACCTTTTTTACCAAAGATAATACCACCAGTTGGAAAATCAGGTCCTTTGATAAATTGCATTATTTCTTCTAAACTTGCGTTTTTATTATCAATTAAATAAAGTAAGCCATCAATAAGCTCATTTAAACTATGCGGAGGAATATTAGTAGCCATACCTACTGCAATACCGCTTGAACCATTGAGTAATAAATTTGGCACCCTAGCAGGTAAAACATCAGGTTCACTCATAGAATCATCATAATTTGGTATAAAATCAACCGTGTCTTTTTCTATATCACGCAAAAGCTCTTCAGCTAAAATCGTCATCCTAGCTTCAGTATAACGCATCGCAGCAGCGCCATCTCCATCAATAGAACCAAAGTTTCCTTGTCCATCTATACTTGGGTAACGCATAGAAAAATCTTGCGCCATTCTTACTAAAGCATCATATACAGCTGTATCACCGTGTGGATGGTATTTACCGATTACATCACCCACTATACGCGCTGATTTTTTATACGCACTACGACTTCCCACACCTAAATCATTCATAGCATATAAAATTCTTCTATGAACAGGTTTAAGCCCATCTCTAGCATCAGGTAAGGCACGACCTATAATAACACTCATAGAATAATCTAAATAACTACTTTTTATAGAACTTTCTATATCTATATTTTCAATATCTGAATCTTTAGTAAAAATATTTTCCATAAAAATCCTTAAAATTAATGCCTATATTGTATCAAATTTTGCATTAGCTAAAACTAAAGCAAAAAGTACTTCGATATTATTTTTTTCTAAAAACTCTTTTGCTTCAAGCAAACTTAAACCCGTAGTTACCACATCATCTACTAAAATTACAGGATATTTTGGACGCTTTAAAAGCTTATAAGATCTTTTATTATCTTTACGAAATTGCAAGCTTTTTCCACTATATTTAAATTCCGAACTAGCTTGTAAGGTGCAATACATAGGTTTTATAAATTGAGTTTTTAAATGTTTAGTTAAAATAGCAGTATGAGAGTAATTTTTATATGTTTTATCATCTAAGGCTATGGCATTAATTTCACAAGAGGGTTGAAAAAAATCTTTAAATTTGGCAAAGCTTAATTTTGCAAGCGCATTTAAAACAAAATATCCTTGAAATTTGTGTTTAAAATAAATTAGATGTTTAATTTGTTCATATTGATAAAAATAATAAACTTTAAAATTTCCCTCAAGTTCTCTTATACCCAAAGAATATTCTAAAAGCTCTTCCTTGCAAGCTGGACAAAAGCTCGCAAAGGAAAATCCATGGCAGTTAAAACACCTCACAAAGAGCTGATGATATCTGCGGATTTATTAGCCACTTGCTTTATAAGAAGCTGAGTGAAGAAAGGTAAATCTTTTATATTATAAAAACCTTTAACTTCTTGTTTAGTTTTAATATTAATAGTTTTATTAGTATTAATATCTTTTAATGTTAGCTGACTAGCAATAATTGAAAATAAAGAATTAGAATCAAATTTAGAATAAAAATCATTAAAACTTAAATCCACTTTTAAAACATAAGGAGAATCTTGTGTATTTTCAACCACCACTATACCTCTATTTTCTAACTCTTCTTTTAAAAACACATAAAAATAGTAGTTAAAATTCTCATTAATATAATAATTATTTCCATTAGAAGAAGAATATTTTAAGTTCTCATTTAAATCATACACTCTATGAATATAAACTTTTTTCAAAGAAACACTTTTATCAAGCGTTCTTTTGTTTGCACAATACTTAAGCCCTACATCACTAATATATACAAGGCCTTTAATTTTTGCTTCATAGGCTTTAGGGCTAGAAGGATTATAACATTGTGCTTGAATTTTTATAACTTCATTAACCTTAGCTACACCTTGATTTTTAGAATTTATGGCACAAGCACTAAAAAATAAAGCTAGAGTCAATATAAATATTTTTTTAAACATGTTCTTTCCTTAGAATCATCTTTATTTATAGATGATTTTTAATTAGCAAAAATTATACCAAAAACAAATAAATTTTACTAAAACTTACTTTTTTTCACACAAGAAAAGTTTTATATAAAAAAATTTATATAAAAATTGACATTTAAAAGAAAATTCATTTAGAATATGTTACAAAACTACAATATTTCAAAGGAGTTATTAAAAATGAGTTCAAATACAAAAACACTCATAGTCATTGCTGATTTGGTGTTATTTATCGCTTTGCTTTATTTCTCCCCTTTTGGCGAAACTAAAGTAAATCAAGGTTTATCATTGTTAGTTTTTATTGCTATTTTATGGCTTAGCGAAGCTTTACATGTTACTATTACAGCTATTTTAGTGCCTGTTTTAGCAGCCATCTTAGGATTATTACCTACTGCTAAAGCTTTAACCGGCTTTGCTGATTCAAATATCTTTTTATTTTTTGGTGGTTTTGCTTTAGCTGCAGCTATGCATCATCAAAAACTAGATAAGCTAATTGCACATAAAATTTTAACCCTAGCAAAAGGACACTTAGGCCTTTCTAGTTTGTATATTTTTATTACCACTGCGTTTTTATCTATGTGGATGAGCAATACTGCAACAGCTGCCATGATGCTTCCGCTTGCTATAGGTATGTTAGCTTCACTTGACCCAGAAAAAGATAGAAACACTTATGTTTTTATCCTTTTAGGTATAGCTTTTAGTGCGAGTATAGGTGGTATAGGCACTATAGTAGGAACTCCACCAAATGCTATCGTTGCTACTCAATTACACATTAGTTTTGCACAATGGTTAAAATATGGTATTCCTATTGTTTTAATCTTTTTACCTGCAATGATTTTGATTTTGTATTTTATGTTTAAACCAAGGTTTAATCTACAAGTTGATTTACACACTGAAAATATAGAACTTACAAGACCTAGAATCATCACTTTAATAATCTTTTTAGTGGTTGCGCTATCTTGGATTTTTAGTGGCAATATAGGTCCTATCATCACAAGTATTTTTGGACATAAAATAGCAAATCTTGATGCAATTATTGCCTTGCTTGCAGCTGTTTTAGTATGTGCATTTAAAGTAATTGATTGGAAAAATGTACAAAAAAATACTGATTGGGGCGTGTTAATGCTCTTTGGTGGAGGTATTACTCTAAGTGTAGTGTTAAAAGATTCAGGTGCTAGCAAGGTTATGGCTGATACCATTATTTCATTTATAGAAAATGGACATTTATTTGTTATAGGCTTAATCATAGCATTTTTTATAGTATTTTTAACAGAATTTACCTCAAATACTGCTTCAGCAGCCTTGCTTGTGCCTTTGTTTATCTCTATAGCAGATACTTTAGGTGTTCCTGCTTTAGGACTTGCTTTAATTATTGCTATTGGCGCTTCTTGTGCTTTCATGCTACCAGTTGCTACACCACCAAATGCTATAGTTTTTGGTACTGGTCATATCAAACAACAAGAAATGGTAAGAGTAGGAATCATACTAAATATATTCTGTTCAATTAGCCTTGCAATAATTGCATATTTCTTCTGGTTATAATCTTTTAGTCCTTTTGGACTAAAAGGTCTTTACATCTTAAAATATATTTTTTTACATTTTCACTTTTATACAAAGCTTCTCTTATACACACACCTGCTAAATTTAAATCTTTTAAGTGGTTTATAGTTTGAGTATTTATGCCACCTATGGCATAAATGGGTATTTTTGAAACTTCTAATAAATCTTTTAAATTTTTTATACCTTTTGGAGCCAAATCAGTCTTACAAGAGCTTTTAAATACATGCCCAAAAAAAACATGACTTACTTTAAGCTTATAAGCTAAATCTAATTCTTCTTTAGAATGGATGGAAGTACCCAAAAGCTCAAATTTTTTATAGCTTTGTAGGTAATTTTGTAAAACAAATAAAGGAGCATGAAAAAATTGATGATTTAATTTTAAACAAACTTCATAATGATAATGCAAAAAGCAAATCTTTTGAGTTTTATTAAAAATTTTTAATACTTCTTTGGCTAATTTAGCGTATTCTAACTCATCTAAATGTTTTTCTCTAAGCACTAAAGCATCAATACTACTTTGACTTAGTTTTTCAATAAAATTTAAAAAATCTCCTTGCGTATTTTGACTATCACTAATAGCAATAATTTTTTTATCCCACATAAATACTATCGCTCATTATAGCTTGCAAATTTGCATTTTTTAGCATAGCTAAAACCTCATCAACACTACGCATATCACTAATTTGAAACTGATCATCGCCTTTTTTATCGCCTTGATGCTCACCCACTCCCACGCTCACACCTGCACTCATTTTAGTAGCTCCAAGTTTAATAACTCCGTCTCTAAATCCTACTCTTTCACGCGTAGAAATCGTAATACTTGCAAAAGGTAAAAACAATCTATAAGCACACAAAACTTGTAAAAGTCTTGTTTCGCTTACATCTTTTGGGTGAATTTTTTTATTATTGATAATAGGTCTTAATCTAGGGATAGATAAAGCTATTTCAGCATGAGGGTATTTTTGCTGTAAAAAATACGCATGTAAAGCCGTGGCAAAAGCATCTTTTCTAAAATCGTCCACGCCAAGTAAAGCTCCAAAAGCAACCCCTCTCATACCCGCTTTTAACGCTCGCTCTTGCGCATGAAAACGATACTCAAATACACTTTTTTCACCTTCAATGTGAATTTTAGAATAAGTTTTTTGATTATAAGTTTCTTGATAAACACTTACATATTCACAACCCTTTTCATGAAGCAGTGCATACTCATCTACATTCATAGGATAAACTTCAATTCCAACAACCTTAAAATACTCTTTTGCTATTTCACAAGCTTTGGCAAGATATTCTACGCTAGCATATTCCCTACCCTCACCTGTTAAGAGTAAAATTTCTTCCAAACCACTTTTTTTAATCTCTTGCATTTCTTTGTGAATTTCAGCCTCATTTAGCTTAGCTCTTTTAATGTTGTTTCCTTTTTGAAACCCACAATAAGTACATTTGCTATTGCAAAAATTAGAAAGATATAAAGGTGTAAAAAGTGAAATGGAATTTCCAAAGTGTCTTTGAGTAACATAGCTTGATTTTTGTGCTAAATCTTCTATAAAATCTTCTGCTGTGCTTGAAAGCAAGGCTTTTAAATCATCTATGTTAAGATAATCTTTAGCTAAAGCTTGTTTTACATCAAAAGCGCTAAATTTACTTTCATTAAAATTTTCAACTTCTTTTAAAACCTTAGTTAAAATTTCACTTTCAATACTTTGCATATGAGGATATTTTTGCATTTTAATCTCTTAAAAAACCACTCAAAGGCGAGCTTGCACTTGGCATGCTTTCATTTGCTATGCCTGCTAAATACGCATTATGTCCTGCATCTATAGCCAAAGCAAAAGCCTTTGCCATTTTTGCTACATCTTTAGCTTGGGCTATGGCAGTATTTGCCATCACTGCGCTTACTCCCATTTGCATGGCTTCGCAAGCTTGTGCGGGATTTCCTATGCCTGCATCTACTATAACAGGTAAGCTAATTTCATTAAGTAAAATTTGTATAAATTCTTTAGTTTTTAAGCCTTTATTGCTTCCTATAGGAGCTCCAAGAGGCATTATAGCAGCAGCTCCTGCATTAGCCATAGCACGCGCTGCATATAAGTCAGGATACATATAAACCAAAGGCGTAAAACCCTCATTTGCTAAAAGTTCCACTGCTTTTATACTTTCATAATTATCCGGTAATAAATATTTACTATCGCTAATTACTTCAACCTTAATCATATCTCCACAGCCAAGCTCTCTTGCAAGTCTTGCTATACGCAATGCCTCATTAGCATTTCTTGCACCTGAAGTATTTGGTAAAAGCTTGATATGCTTTGGGATAAAATCAAGTATATTTTCTATGCCTTTATCATTTACCCTGCGTAAAGCTAAGGTAATAATCTCAACTTTTGCTTCTTCAATGGCTGATTTTATAAGCTCAAAAGAAAATTTTCCAGAACCTAAAATAAACCTAGAATTAAACTCATATTTTCCTATTTTTAATTTTTCCATTACTCGCTCGCTAAAAGTTCTAAAACTAAATTTGCTTGATGTCCTGCACAAATATTTACACGCGGTGCCATAAGTCCATTCCCTACTTTTGCCTCATTTTTTAAATCACCACAAACATAAAAGTTTTTTGCGATTTTTCTTGTTTGTATGCTATTACTATCGCCATATCCTGCTAAGCCAGAAGCACAAATTAATGTTTTTTGAGGATAGTGTTGGTGAAAATTTTGCGCTAAAAGAGCTTTGTATTTTGCACTATCAAAGGCTTCACAAACTATATCATCATTTATAAAAAGTTCGGCTATATTTTCTTTTTCTATTTTTAAAACTTGTGCAAATACTTCTATAAAAGGATTAATTTTAGCGATTTGATCTTTTAAAGCTTCAGCCTTAAATTTACCCAAGTCTTCCACTATATAAGCTTGACGGTTAAGATTGCTTGGTTCCACCACATCAAAATCAATCAAATGAAGCCTACCAACCCCACTTCTTGCTAAATTTATAGCTATATGCGAACCAAGTCCACCAAGCCCACACACTGCTACACTTGCCTTTTTAAGTTTATCATGAAGCTTTGGAGTGTGTCTTGCCCTCATCATCGCATCAAGAGCTTCATATGGGGGTAAAGTATTTTTTTCTATACAAAAAAGCTCATCATTTTCTTTTAGTTTCAAACTTTCTTTTGTTGCAAAACCATTGATTATCCATACATCACTTTCATTTTTACTCACACTTTGAAAAAAATCCAAAGTATTTTTAAAATGCGTGTCTATCACGCTACCATTAAATTTAATTCTCATCAACCACCACCTACAAAAGTAACAATTTCTGCTTTATCATTTTCTTTTAAAATTAAATTTTCAAATTTGTCCCTTGGGATAATTTCTCCGTTTAATTCTAAAGCAATAAACTCTATCTTTAATTGCTTTTCTTTAATATAATCCATAAATCTAAGCTCTTTTAACTCGAGCTTTTGCCCATTGATAATCATTTAAAACCTTTATTTATTTTACTTAAAATACTTACTCGCTTGCATTATTATAATTAAATCTTAAAATAATAGCTTCTTTTATCTCTCCAATATCAATAGCATCTTCTAAATTATAACCAAGTCTCAAAAGTAAAATTTCCAAATCTTTTTTAAATTTTATTTTTGTAGGTTTATTATGATAGGTTTCATTTCTAGCTTTTCTTATTTGACTTAGTTTTGTCTTAAGATGTTCTTTGGTGCCAAAACTTGGTAAGACTTGATTTTTATATATTTTTTTATCTTTAAATATATAAGCAAATTCACTCCAATGATCTATCAATATCTCTTCTAAATCAATCAAACAAAAATCATCAAAAATTTGCCAAGTACTATTATATTCATCTATTTTTTGACATCTCTTTTTAACTTTTTTTAAAAGATTTTTCAAAGCAGGATTAAAAACTTCTTCACCAGATTTAAACCAATCATCATCTAACTTATTATACAAATTTGCTATTTTTACTGCTAAAGTACTTCTTAGAGCATTTTCATAACATTGTAAAAGTAAAAAATTTGCTTGATGATTTTTGCGTCTTTTGGAATAAATTTTCATAATTAACTCAAACAAATCTTCGCATTTTTGATTTTTTTCTAAAATCTTTTGTGCTTCTTTGCAAGCTCCCCACAAATATCCAAAATGCAAAACATTGATCCCTTTTATCATTCTAAATTTAAAATCACATTTTAATTTAAAATTGATAAATAGCTTTTCTATTTTTTCATAGCTACTTACATCAAGCTCAAAAGACATTTTACTTCCTATTAATTCCATTTTAAAAAATTAATGATATAATTTTAGAAGTTTAGAGGGCTAACTTGCCGGTAGCTGCAAGGTACTCTTAAATGAGAGGCTACTCTAAATTCCTATTATATCCATGCTTTTTTTCTAGTTAAAATTCTCTAACAAATCCTTAAAAACTAAATACAATTTTTCAAGCTCTTCTATACTCACTCTTTCATCAATAGCATGAATTCTATCATTACACACACCAAATTCTACTACCTTCACACCAAACTCAGCAAAATATCTTGCATCGCTTGTGCCACCTTTGGTGTTAAGTTCTGGTACTACTTGAGTGATTTTTTGCACACTTTCATTTAATTTTTGTACGATTTTAGAATCACTTTGTGTTAAAAAAGGCTTTGAACTTTGATCCAAACACAACTCATAATCAAGCCCTTCGCAAGTCTTTTCTACATAAGCTTTTACATCTTCTAAGCTAGTTTGCGGAGAATTTCTTACATTAAACATCAATTTTAAATCATTTGGGGTTACATTGCACACTTCCATACCACCGCGTATATCAGTAATAACGATTTTAGATGGTGCAAATACCTCATCACCTGGATCAAGATCAAATCCTGCTAAAAATTTCAAAGCCGAAGCAAAATTATGCACAGGATTAATGCATTTTTGCGGGTATGCTACATGGCCTTGCTTACCTTTGATGAGTAATTTTGCATTGATAGAACCACGACGCCCTATTTTAATACTATCTCCAAATTTTTTATCACAAGTTGGCTCAGCAACCACAGCAAAATCAGGTAGCATATCTTTTTCTTGCATAAATTTAAGCACTTCAAGCGTGCCAAATTTAGCCTCACCTTCTTCATCGCTTGTTAAAATTAATGAAATTCTTCCTTTAAAATTTTCTACTTCCTTAACCGCACACATAAAAGCAGCCACGCCACTTTTCATATCTTGCGCACCTCTTGCATAAATAAACTCATCTTTTTCTAAAGGCTCAAAAGGATCACTGCTCCAACCATCTCCCGCAGGCACTACATCCACATGTCCGCCAAAAGCCAAATGCTCACCATCATCACTAAATTTTTTAGTCAGCAAAAGATTTTTCACACCTTCTTTTTCTATAAAAAAAGCTTCAAAATCACTTAACTCCACTGCGATATAATTTAACGCTCCATCATCATCTGGAGTGATGGATTTAAATTTGCTCAATTCTTTGAAAATTTCAACTACTTGCATGTTTTATCCTATAAAAGCTTTATACAGCATAGAAAGAGCAAAATACTCTAAAATAAATGCTGAAAAAAGATTAATGTAAAATATATGTTTGTTTTTTACAAGGGCTTTAAATTTAGACACAAAAAACGATAAAGTAAAAATCCAAAACACAATAAAACTCACCAAACCAAAAAGCAAGGCAAAAGAGTTCTTACTCTGCATGCTAAGTCCTGCCACACTCACCCAAAAGCCTATCACATAAGGATTTGTAACATTTAAGAAAAATCCCTTGCTAAAACCTTTTAAAGGATGGGTTTTATTTACCTTGTTAAGATCGACTTTTCTTGTTTTTCTTAGCATTAAAAATACCATAAAACTCAAAAAGAAAAAGCCAAAAACAGCTAGTATTTTATAAAAAAATTCATTATTTACAAAGCTTAAAAGCCCAAGATTAATCAAAATCAAAAAAAGTATATCAGCACTTAAAGCACCAAGTCCAACGCAAAAAGCATTTTTAAAAGAAGATAAAGCAGTATTTAAGATCAAAATATTTACAGGTCCAAAAGGCACAGACACACCCATACCTAAAACTATGCCTTGTAAGATTACTTCTAACATTTTTCTTCCAAGAGATTTTCTATATCGATTTTGATTTTATCAATGGCTGTACAAACATCTTCTATATAAACTTTTGTGAAATTACTTTCTAAATATTTATCCTCATCAAGATTGTTTAATATGCTTTGCTTACATACTCTTGCATACTCTCCCACGGGCAAAACCTGCCCGCTTGTACCTATACATACAAATAAATCGCAATTTTGTAATTTTTCATATAAAATTTTATAATTTGGTGCCATTTCTTCAAACATCACGATATTGTGCCTTACACTTTTGCTTTGACATTTAGGACAAATTTTATCATCACTACTTTCATAGCCTATGTTAAAAATATTTTCACACTCTAAACACCTAAGCTCAGGTAAAAAGCCATGCAAATGCACCACTTCTTCACAGCCTGCTCGCTCTAACAAATCATCTACATTTTGCGTTAAAATGCTAATTTGTTTTGGAAATTTTTGTTTTAATAAAGCGATGGTTTCATGTGCGTGATTTGGCTTAACATTAGCTAGTTCTTTTCTTCTTTTATTATAAAATTCCAAAACTTTTTTAGGATTTTTTCTAAAGCCAGTTGCTGAGCAAACTTCCATCACATCATGCTCTTCCCAAAGTCCACCACTAGCTCTAAAAGTTTTTATACCACTTGGAGCGGATAAACCTGCTCCGCTTAAAATCATCACTTGTTTCATTCAATAAACCTCATAAAATTTATAAAGTTTAGCGAAAAATGCTTTAAGAAAATAAATATTTTTGTAAGATTTTTTCTTTTTCTTTTTCCAATCTGTCAAGTTCTATTTTATATTCATTGATTTTTTTCTCAATCTTGTCAGTTATATCTACTATTTGATCTTGAAATTCTAAAGAAGGAAGTTTAATCCTCAATGCTTTTATTCTATCTATTGAAGCTCTAAGTTTTCTTGAAAACCCTTGTTTTTTACCAGCTTCGTTTAAAACAAAACTTATGTATTTAGCATTTATTTTTGCATCATCAACCCTTAACACCCCGCAATGATCAGTTGGATAAAACTTTTTATTTTTTGGCATAAATTCCACCATCCAATCTCCATCTATACCCCATAAAACAGAATCATTATCATAATTTTGTAAAATTTCTTTATTAACAAATCCAAATACTTCTAATACATTTGCACTATAAACAGGAATTTGTCCATTTTCAAGCAGCTCATTATTTAAAACTCTTTTTCCAATACTTAGTTTAAAAATTGGATTTGATAAAGTGTATTCTTTAATTGTTTTATTAAATAATGATAAAGATTTATTATCTAAATTTATTTTACACAAATTATTAATTTTACCTAAAATAGAATTTAGCTCATCCCCCCCCCCATTATCATCTATAATACCACATTTTTGAAGTATTGCTTTGATTAGGTTTTGATACTCATCTATACTCATTCTTATGGTGCTATACTGCTCTTCTACTTTTTCACACTCTGCAACGATTTGTTTTTGAACTTCAAGCGGTGGGAGAGGAATAAAAATTTCTTTTAAAATTTTACTATTTAAACTTTTACCAAAAGCATTATTTCCTCTTATAGAATTTAAATTTAGTATCTTACTTTGAAAAAAATACAACAAATATTTATCAATAATTTGCTCCCTATTCTTTGGAATAAGTCCAGCTATCGCTTCGTTAGTATATAAATCTTTACCGGCAAGTGCAGTTTTACCTATACTCAATTTAAAACTTAATAAAGTTGTTCCTTTGGGTATAAGTTTAACATTAGAATTTTTAATTGCCTCATTTGTAATTTTCTCTTTTGTATCTAAGATTACTTGTCCATTCATCTCTGCAATAGAAACCCAAAGATTATTACCTTGAAAATAACTAGTATTAGCTCTTGACGGGGTTCCGCCTATTAACACCTCACACACCTCCCCCAATTTCACCAACTCATATTTAGAATTTGCAAAAGGATTAGAGCTTTCATTTTGTGTTGAATTACTAGGATTTAAACTTATAGCTTTATTAAATTCCACTTTTTCAAAGTCCATCATATCAACAAGCCTTGCTTTACTAGCATAGCCTTGCAAATCTTTTGGTATATCGCCAAGAGTTTTTAAAAATGCTTTACAAATTAAAGAATTAAGCTTAGTCTCATTTTGCGGATTACCTCTTTCAAAAAGTGGGCTAAAATAAGGCTCGTGCAATTCTTTTAAACCTTCATCGCCTTTTCTATTGCTCCACTCATAGCCTAAAAATTTCTTTTGTTCTTTTATATCACCTGGGGATTTTATGATTAAAACTTCTTGATTAAGACTTAAACAAAAATAAAGCAATTTATCCTTTTCTATTGCTTGAGTATAAGCTAAAAATGTTTTATCTTCTAAATCTTGCTTATTTTTACTCTCTTTATAAATTTTAGATTCTTTAAGTTTTTTATAATCGCTTGTTTGCTCAAATGCATTGCGATAATCTTTAAAGGCTTCTAGCGCTGCAAGTTTAGAATCTAAGCTGCCATTTAAAAAATTTTCATAAAGCTCTTTATCAAATTTTCTAAAGTCACAATACACATTTAGATAATTATGATAAAAGTTTTCATTGTCTTTTAAATTTTCAGCTTCTATACGTTCTTTAATCAAACTATAATCTTGAGAAATAAAATGATTTTCTTGTTTAAAAGTTTCTTTTTTGCGCAAGAATAAAATAATCGTATTTGTTCCTGTTGCACCAAATGTCTGACTTCCAAGTTCCACTATGGCAATAAAATCAAAATTTTGAAGCAATATTTCTCTTGTATTTTTATAAATAGAATCCTTATTTAAAATAGAACTTGGCAAAATAATGGCAGCTTTAGCATTATCTTTTAAAATTTGATTTGCTCGCTCTATAAAAAAGCATTCGATAGCATTATTTGTTTCTATGTTTATATCATCGTTAAAAAGTTTATAGGTATTTTTAGATTTATCACTTAAAGTTTCTAAAAATCCTTTTACAGAATAAGGCGGATTTGCTATAAGTAAATCAAAACTATTTGATTCTATTTGTGGTTTTGCTTTTTCTCCTTCTAAATTATTTGTATTTGCTAGTTCAAAAGAAGCAAGTGCATCAGCGTATAAAATATTGATTTCATTTTGCCCATACATTGCACTTGATACCTTAGAAACCTTACTTAAGCGATATTCTTTTTCAATACCATAAATATTTTTATAATGTTCTTTAAGTTCATCTTCTGTTAGATAACGCTTAAGCTCGTTAGCATAGGTGTTTAAAAAATGTCCAGCACCACAAGCATAATCAATCACCCTTAAAGCTTTAGAGTTTTTGCTTAACATTTCTTGAAGCGGTAAAGAATACATAATAAATTCGCAAATTTGAATAGGAGTGAAAAACTGCCCTTCATCTTGCTTCATACCTTTTTGCAAAAAAAGTTCAAAAAGATTGCCTAAAAATTGATTGGTAGAATTTTGAGTAAGTTTATAATTTGCAAAAAGCTCTACTATTTCTTTTAATACAAGTGCATTTTTTAAGAATAATTCTTTATTATGCACTTCTAAAAATGCAAAATCATTATTTGAATAAAATTTTAATTCTTTAATGTAATTTTGCATTACTTCTTTTAATGTTTTTATCTTTAATTGTTTAAAGTCTTTTTCTATATCTTCATTAGATACAAAGGTAATTTTTTCTCCTAAAAATTCCCTCATAGCTTCTTTATAAAGCCACATTAATCTATCTTGCATATTTGCATAAGTATCCGCCATTACGCCAAAATATCCAAATTTGAGATTGTCTTTATTAAAAGTTTCATCATAAATTTTACAAAGAAAAATATTTACAAGCTTATCAAAGGCGTTTTCCTTGCCTGATATATTATGCTTGCGTAAAATTTTTGCAAATTCATGATATTTACCTTCTTCTTTAAGTTCTTTAAGATTATCAAAAGTTGGAGTTATTTCTAAGATTTTATAAGCATTAACATTTACTTCAAAAATGCCTTGCTCAAAATATTGCAATTCATAACTTTCTTTCCAAGTTTTAAAAAGTTCTATATTGTTATTAGCTTTTTTATAAGAATTTTGCAATTCTTTTTCTTTTAGATATTCTTCGTTGTCAAAAGCTTGTATGATGTAGTTTTTGTATTCTAGTTTATCAATAAAATCACTTGTATAAAGACAAAGGTATTTTACGCCTTTTTCTTGCTGAAGATAAGAAAAAAGTTGCCCTCCATCTTCTTGCATTTTATTCCATTCTTTTGCAAACTCACCATTTTTAAAATCCGTCGTTTTACATTCGATCATCAAATAAGGATTGTCTTCATTATCCTTTACTAAAATATCAGCTTTGCCGCCTTTTGCTTCTCTGCCTAATTTCCATTTTGGTTCTAATTCTAAATGTTCAGCCTTATAACCTTTTTCCAAAAGTCTATGTACGCATTCAAAAACTACAAAATTTTCAGGGCGTAAAAAATTAGAAGTAGTTTTATCATGAGTTTTGATTTCTTTTGGATAATTAATACTTTGATTTTTATAGTCTACTATAAGTGTATAATTATTGATTGTTTTTATATAATTTTCATTTTCATTTTTAAAACCTAAACTTTCTAAAACTTTTTTTAAATTATCTTTTGTAATCATTTACTTCCTTATAATTTAACCACCTTAGCGCCAAAACCACCCTGATTAATCGGAGCATCATTAAAGCTTTTTACACTTTTGTGAGCTTTTAAAAACTCTTTTACCGCAAAAGCTAATTTTCCTGTGCCTATACCATGATAAACTATCACCTCATCAAAACCCACTATCAAAGCATCAGAAATAAATTTATCTAATCTTTCAAGCGCCTCATCACTTCTTAAGCCGTGTAAATCTAAAGTCATATTTAAAGCACTTGGGCGGGTTACATTAACACTTGATTTTACCTTTTGTGTAGGGGTTTGATTGCTTTTTTTAAGAAGCTTTAAAGGCACACGCAAACTTAAACCATCGCTTTGAATCATCGCATCATTTTTTGAAATAGCTGTGATTTTACCTTTGATTTTTTCATATTTTACAAAATCCCCAACTCTAAGTTCTTCATTTTGCTCCATACTTGGCAAAACAATGCTTTTTTTAAGTTCATTGGCTTTGTTTAAACTTCTTTGTTTTTCTTTGATATCTTTTAGATTTATTGTTTTTTTAGCTTCTTCTATGGCTTTGTGATATTTAAACTCTAAATTAGAAACAAGCTTTTTAAATTCTTGATCGTTTTTTTCTTTTTGATCTTTAAGTGAAAGTAAAATTTCATCTACCTTAGCTTCTTTTTTCTCAAGTTCTTCATTTTTCTTGCGTAAAGAAAGTTCAAGATTGATATTTTTACTTACCATTTCTTCTAAATTTTCTTTATCTTCTCCATAAAGCTTTTTAGCATTTTGCACTAAATTTGCACTTATGCCATATCTTAAAGCCGTTTCAAATGCATAAGATTTGCCTATAGTACCTTTTAAAAACTCATATTTTGGGCGTGATAATTCCTCATCATACAAAGCAGCGATGAGTTCAACTTGTGAATTTTTAGCTAAAAGCATAGCAAGGCGTTTATGGTGAGTTGTGATGATGATTTTATTATCTTGTTCTAAAAGCTTAGAAATAAGCTCAGTATATAAACACGCTGCTTCTTCAAAATCTGTCCCAAGCTCTATCTCATCAACCCCTAATAAAACATTTTTCTTACCTAAAAGCTTAGAAAAATGCAACATTCTTCCTGCAAAGGTAGAAATATCGTTTTTTACATTTTGTGGATCTTCTAAAATCGCATCAAATTCTTTGAAATTGCCTATTTGGCTTTTTTGTGCATTAATCTTCATAGGAAGCAAATGCTTTGCAAGTAAAGCTGCACTTAAAATTCCTTTTAAAAGCATAGACTTACCACCTGCATTTACACCCGTGATGATTAAAACTTTTTTATTAAACTCTATATTAACACTTTTTGCATTTTTTAAAGCCGGATGTGCGAAGTTATATAAGCTTAAATTATTAGAACTATCAGCTAAAACAAACTCATAATCATGTTTTTTAGCCATCAAAACTCTAGCGCTATAATGATCAAATAAATCAAAAACATTATTAATAAATTTCAAAAACATCAAATTTTTATAAAAAACCAAGCTGATTTTTTTAGCATATTCATAAAAAATTTCTTCTTTGGCATCTTTGATTTCATCTATTTGACTTTGGATTTTTTCTACACTCAAAGGCACCACATAAAATCCACCACCACTACTTCTACCTATGATTTTTGCTTTTAAGACATGATTAAACCCACCGCGTAAAAGCAAAGCTTCCATGCCATTGATAAGATGAATTTGCGTATCAATTAAATAAGCACTAAGACTTTTAGTATAGGTAAGTTTTTTAAACTCAGCTACCAAGCTTTCTTTTTTCATTTTTAGAGCTAAATTTAGATTAACAAGTCTTTCATCAACACTTTCTTTAATCTCACCCTTTTCATCAAAATACTCAAAAAGCTCTAAGATAGCCTGTGGAATTTCTATTTTCAAAAGCCATTCTTTCAAACTTTCTTCAAATTTTAAACCCTTTAAGTACTCAAAATACATACAGATTTTAATAAATTCAAAACTTTGGCTTAAATGTAAAATTCCTTGCTTGCTAAGATGAGTTAAAGCACTATTTAGCTCATCTATCATAGGCGGGGGATTAAAATCTATCAGCGAAAGCTCATTAATCCTTTTATAATGAAGCTTGCTATCACCTTGTAAAAAAATTTCTTTATCTCTTGCAAAAAGTCCTCTAAAGTCTTCTATATAGCCATCTAAATCTAGCTTTTTAAAAAATTGCCCTTGCATTATTTATCTACCTTGCAATCTTTTATATCAAAAACATAGGCTTTAAATTGTTTATTTTTGCCATTTGAAATAAAACTTTGTGTTCCATGCTCGAAGTTAAAATACTCTTTGGTGACATTAATATCTTTACAAATTAGACTTTGTCCTTGTAAAAACGCATTGAGTGTTTCTTTTTTTAAAACACCACTTCTTGTAGCACTTAACTCAAATTTAATCGCAAAAGCAATCATTAAAATCAACACTAAAATCAAAAGATAATTACTAATCTTGCCTATTTTTTTACGCAAAAAAATGAAAAAAAGCAAAATCGCAAAAAAAGCTAAGATATATAAAAAAATCTTAAACATACTTTCCCCTAAGCTTTATGCTTATATCTCCCGCACCAAAGCCAATTACCAAGCCATTTTCAATCAACTCATCATCAAGATAAATAGCATTTTCTTTTCTTTTAATTTCTTTTATAAATTTAGCTTTTGGAAAGTATTTTTGCATATTAATTTCTATTTTAGCTTCCCCTGCTGCATACACAGGTAAAATATAAAGCTCATCAACATTTGCTAAAACTTCACTAAAATACTCTATATTTGCACTTAAACGCGTATAGCGGTGAGGCTCAAAAATAGCTATGATTTTTTCATATCCAGCTAGCCTTGCATACTCACTTGCTGCTTTAAGTGTTGTTTTGATTTCTGTTGGATGATGCCCATAATCATCAATCAAAGCCATATTTTCATTTGCAAATAAAATATCAAATCTTTTTTTAATGCCTTGATATTTTAAAAGCTTAGTTTTTAGCTCTTCTATATTTATAAATTCACTCGCAGCCAAAATAGCCAAAGCAGCGTCCATTGCCACATGCTCACCCATACCAAAAACGCTAAATTCGCCTAAATCTTTAAGCGTAAAATAGGTTTTTGGCTTGAAATTTTCTACTTTCATATAAATATTTGTGATATCTTTGCTTGGGTAAAGCTTTTTTGCATTATTTAAATTTAAGCTTGACAAAAATTCATCTTCAGCATTAATCACTTGAATTTTAGACAAATGCAAAAAGTCTTCATAAGCTTTGTGTAATCTTGCAAGATTGTTTCCATAATGATCTAAATGCTCTGCTTCAACATTAGTCACTATAGCTAAATAAGGATTTGAGTTTAAAAAAGAACTATCACTCTCATCAGCTTCAAAGATGAGATTTTCACTTTCTTTATAAAGCATATTAGTGCCGCTTTCTTTTAACACTGCACCAATAATCACAGAAGCTTCTATCAAGCTTGCTAAAATGCTTGAAGTTGTACTTTTACCATGAGCTCCCGCAACTGCAAAAACTCTTTTGTCTTTTAAAATCATAGGCAAGGCTTCTTTTCTTGAAAGTGTTGTGATGTTTTGTTTTTTTGCACTAATTAATTCTTCATTGTCTTCTTTGATAGCAGCTGAATACACCACTAAATCCACATCTTTGACATTGTCTTTGTGATGAGGAATTTTTATATCTATACCTTCTTTTTCTAATTCTTTTGTGATTTTACTTTCTTTGATATCAGAACCACTAATCTTAAAGCCTTGTTCTTTTAAAAATCTCGCCAAAGCTGAAATTCCAATACCACCTATACCTATAAAATGAATTTTTTGCATTCTTGCCTCAAATTTTTTGAAAATTTAAGGCAAAATTCTATCATTTATTTACTAAAAATAAAATATAAAAAGCCCTTAGAGATAAAATCTAATCACTATCATTTGATGTTTTGAGATTGACTAGTCTATAATTTAATTGCTTTTGAAATAACTCTTTATATTTTTTTGAAAAATTTTTATGATATAAATCTAACTCAAAAGCTTTATTTGTATCTTTTATGCTAGTATTATTTTCAAAATAATAACCATTATTTCCATCATACACTCCATTTTGATCAATCCAAACAAGCTCATTAAAACCAAATTCTAATTTTTCATTTTTTATAGGTGCTAACATATTTCTTCCACCTAGACTTAAATACTTTGTATTGCTAAGAGTAAGATTATAAAGTGTTGGAAAAATATCCTTATGCGAACCCACACGATTTTTATCATAATAAATATCATTTTTTAAATACTTTGGAAGATATAAATAAAAAGGTACACTATAAGCAAAAGCTTTTTGGGATTTTATATCCATTTTAATATCTCTAAATCTATGATCACCTGTAGCAGCAATAATAATATTTTCTCTCAAACTACTTTCTTTTATGCGATCTAAAAATTTTCCAAATTCATCATTTGCATACGCATAAGCATTTAAAGCACCTATAGAATCACCGATAATAAATTGATTTAATATCTTTTTATCTAAAGCATTCTCATCGATAAGTTGTGTTTTGCTTTTGTGTATATAAGGTCTATGAGTGGAAATACTAAGAGAAATAACTAGCGTAGGATTTTTAGCATTTTCAAAAATAGAATATATTTTTTTATACATAAACTCATCAGCTATACCGTATTTGTGTTTTGTTTTTTTAGCTTGTGGAAAATCTTGCATAAGCGTATTTTCATCTATAATTTCATCTACACCTTGATTTTTAAAATAATTGCCAAGATTATACCAAGAAGCATTACCACTATAAACAAAAACTATTTTATACCCTGCATTCTTGTAAATTTGCAAAGGCGTAAAGGCTAATTTTTCTTTTTGATATAATCCATTTGAAATAATATTTGGACTAAAAAAAACCAAACGATTAAAACTTTCCATGATGTTAATATAAATATGATTTTTAGCATGATTTTGATGTGTCAAAGTAGTATCAAACATAGGAAAAAGTTTTTCTTCTAGTTGATTAAGCTGTTTTATATCTACGCTTTTAAATTCTTGTTGATTTTTATACTCTTTATATGCCCATGAAAAAGCCATCAAAGGATTTGTGGAAATTTCATTAAAAGCTTTTATAGTGCTAAATACATAACTTGAAGCTCTTAGCGCATTATAAGTAAAATGTCCTCTTAGCGCTACAATATAAGCATAAATTAGTAAAATGTTTAATAAAATAAAAAATACAAATTTTACTTTAATAGTCTCTAATTTTAAGCTAAGAATTTTAATATTAAGATAAAAACAAAATATACTAAAAATTACAGCTAATAACAATGCTTTTATAATGGGATAATCAGAAAAAACTATAGATAATATCGCCTTAGTATTATCATCTTTTAAACCAAAAATAAAAATATCAATTTTGCTTGCATAAAGTTGAAAGTAATAATAATATATAAACGCAGAAATTAAAACAACAGAAGCTATAAAAGCTATATAAAAACTAGAAAAATAAATATAAAATTTAGCGATTACCCCCCCCATAGCGTGATATTTTCTATCTTTGAAAACCAAACTTATATAAGAAAACAAACCACACAAAAATAGAGGTAAAAAAATAGCACTAAAGGTTCTCATATCATGACCTAATCCATATACATATACCATTAAGCTATTTTCACTTTCATTAGTTAAATTTTTTATCATCAAAACCTAACTAAAGCAAAAATTCCCATAAAAATAAAACTAAAAGAAAGAATTTGTAATAAAATTTTTCTCATTATATTCCTTTAATAATATTTTCTTGTTAAAAAGATTATTCTTCATAATTTTTCACAAGCTTATCAAAACCCCATAAATTTCTAGCTTCATTTGCTTTACTAACTTCTACCACAAGCATTTCTTCTTGATCGCCAAGTTGCTCTTGCACTTCGCCAAAAGCATTAATAAAAAAGCTATCTCCATAAAATTTCCACTCATTTTCTTGCTTTAAATTACCTATGCGATTAACCCTTAAAATACTTGTTGAGTTTAAAAAGGCTCTTGTTTTTAAAAGCTCTAGCCATCTTTGATTGCTTTCAAAAGTACTAGCTGTGGGAATAATGACTAAGTCTATCTTTTTTTTCATGATCATTTGCCAAAAGATATCAAAATGTGCCTCAAAGCCAAAAAGTAAAGCACATTTTAAGCCCTCATGTGTGAAAGTAAAAAGTTTAAGTTTATCGGTTTTTTTATTATTAAAAAATTTTTCTTCATTCCAGTGTGCATAAGGCATTAAAATTTGTTGCTCATACGCTTTTACATTTTGTGGGCTTACTTTTAAGCATAGTTTTTTTAAGCCATCATTTTCTACACTGATAAATGGTGCAATAATGTTTAAATCATATTTTTTAGCAAGTTTTATCAAGCTTGCTTTTTTACTTTGACTTTGTTCTTTAATCATACTTTTTGGCATAGTTTTTAGCTCACTAAAAAAGCTATTTAAAACATACTCACCTAAAACCACCAAATTCGCACCACTTTCTTTAGCAGCTTTTAGATAATAATCAAGCCTTGATTCGCTCAAAGCCAAAGTGGGAAATTGTAAAGCTACAACACTACTCATCTACCTGCTCGATTTCTAATTTAGCATTTTCAAGCATAGTTCTTGCTTGCTTGATACTTTTTAAACCATCTTTATAAATTTCCACACAAGTTTTAAGGTCTAAATCTTTATCATTAAGTTTTTCCAAAGAAAGCTCAGCTTGTTTGATATGATCTTCAAATTCCATTAATTACTTACCTTATAATTTGGTGCTTCAGCAGTGATAGTTACATCATGCACATGGCTTTCTTTTAATCCTGCTGCGGTGATTTCTACAAATTCAGCTCTTTCTTGGAAAGCTTTGATATCTACTGCACCTACATAACCCATAGAAGATCTAAGCCCACCTAAAAGTTGATGCACTACACTTTTTATGCTTCCTACATAAGGCACCCTACCTTCAATTCCTTCAGGCACTAGTTTATCTTGAGCTGTACCTTCTTGGAAATATCTATCCGAACTTCCTTTTTGCATAGCACCTAAGCTTCCCATACCACGATAACTCTTGTATTGTCTTCCTTGATAAGTAAATAACTCACCTGGACTCTCATCAGTTCCTGCTAAAAGTGAACCTATCATCACACTACTTGCACCCGCTGCAATAGCTTTTGCGATATCACCTGAATATTTTATACCCCCATCAGCAATTACTGGCACGCCGTATTTACTTGCTTCTATCGCACATTCATCTATAGCTGAAATTTGAGGCACACCCACACCTGAAACAATACGCGTAGTACAAATACTACCAGGTCCTATACCTATCTTAATAGCGTCCGCACCTGCCTCACATAGATCTTTAACTGCTTTAGCACTTGCAACATTTCCTACTATCACATCTACATTAAACTCAGCTTTAATCGCTTTTAATGTATCAATAATCCCTTTAGAATGTCCATGCGCACTATCCATTACTATAACATCAACTTCAGCTTCCACCAAAGCCTTTACGCGATCAAGCTGACCCACACCCACAGCTGCAGCTACTCTTAATCTTCCATAGGCGTCTTTATTTGAATTTGGATATTCCTTGCGTTTTTTCAAATCTTTTATAGTGATTAAGCCTTCTAAGTGGTTATTTTCATCTACAATAGGGAGCTTTTCTACCTTATTAGTAGAAAAAATCCTTTCTGCATCATCTAAAGTAGAGCCTTTTTTAGCAGTAATTAAAGGCATTTTTGTCATTACATTTTCTACTAAGTTATCAAAATTAGTTTCAAATCTCAAATCACGATTCGTTAAAATTCCTATTAAAGTTTTATTCTCATCTACCACAGGAACACCTGAAATTCTATATTCAGCCATGAGTTCTAACGCTTCTTTAACACTTGCTTTAGGCCCTATATAAATAGGATCCATAATCACGCCACTTTCACTTTTTTTAACTCTTTTTATCTCTCTAACTTGTGAAGCTATATCCATATTTTTATGGATTACCCCTATACCACCAAGTCTTGCCATCATAATAGCCGCTCTATGTTCAGTAACTGTATCCATAGCAGCTGAAATTAAAGGCATATTCAAGGTGATATTTTTTGTAAGCCTTGTTTTAATATCTACTTCTTTAGGCAAAACCTCAGAATATTGAGGAACTAGTAAAACATCTTCAAAAGTCAAAGCGCGTTTGATGATTTTCATAATTTTTCCTTTATTTGTTTTTGATAATTTCTTCCAAGCTTAAAGCACCATCTAACAAAGTTTGCTCATCGTAAGCTTTGCATATAAGTTGAGCAGAAATATTAAGTCCATTTTCATTTTTTCCTACAGGCACGCTAATGCCACCAAGTCCTGCTAAATTCACCGAAATAGTAAAAACATCTTCTAAATACATTTGCACTGGAGTTTTGATATCATTAAAGCCAAAAGCAACGCTTGGAGCAACTGGCATAAAAATCAAATCACAATCATTTAAAATTTCTTCATATTTTTGCTTGATAAATCTTCTAGCCTTTTGTGCTTTGATATAATATGCATCATAATAGCCACTACTTAAAACAAAGGTTCCTAGTAAAATTCTTCTTTTTACTTCCTCTCCAAAGCCCTCGCTTCTACTATTTACATACATTTGGCTAAGATTGTCACATTTTTCACTTCTTCTACCATATCTTACACCATCATAACGGCTTAAATTTGCACTTGCTTCAGCCGCTGCTATAATATAATAAGCCGCAACATCAAATGTAGAATCCATTAAGTCTTTATAAACAATCTCATGGCCATTTGCTTTTAACATATCTATGGTTTTTAATAAGGCTTGTTTTACATCATCATTAGTTTGTTCTACATAGTTTTTAATCACAGCTATTTTTAGCTTTTTATTTGCATTTAGTTTTGGCGCGGTTGGTTCAAAAGCTATGTTTGCACTTGTGCTATCTTTTTCATCATAACCTGCAATAGCATCATATAAAATCGCAGCATCTTCAACATTTTGCGTCAAAACTCCGATTTGATCAAGGCTTGAAGAATACGCTGCTAAACCATACCTACTAACTCTTCCATAACTTGGCTTAAACCCAACACAACCACAAAATGCAGCAGGCTGTCTTACTGAACCACCTGTATCCGAACCCAAACTTGCTAAAGCTATCCCCGCAGCAACTGCAGCAGCACTCCCCCCACTACTTCCACCTGGGACTTTAGCATTATCAAGTGGGTTTAAAGTCTTACCATAAAAAGAAGTCGCACTCGTACTTCCCATAGCAAACTCATCCATATTACATCTTCCAAATGGAGCAAAATTATTTTTGCGTAAATTTACAATAGCACTTGCATCATAAGGAGCTACATAGCCTTGTAAAATTTTAGAACCGCAAGTTAACTCCCAATCTTTTACACTAATATTATCTTTTATAGCTACTGGCACACCAGCACCTGAAGTGCTTAAGTCTTTATTTAAAAATTGCTCTACATAAGCACCTAAATGCTTTTGCTGATGTGCTTTTTCATTTAATTCTTTTTTTAGATTTTCTAATTCTTCATTTGAAAATTTCAAAGCTTCTTTTAAAGTTACCATTATTTATCCTTAAATTTTTTAACCAAATAAAACAAAAAAAGCGTGATAAATAAAAAGCTCAATAAAGTAATCACTACCACGCTAAAAGGTAAAGCTTGCTCAAACATTTTTTGCTTTTTCCACGCTATTACATCTTGGACATAAGCATTCTTCTTCTTTTGCTAAAAACTTCCAACATCTTGGACACTTGTGCAATGAAGAACGCACGATTTTAAAACTATGATCATCTATTTTAAACTCACTCAAAGCTTCTTTATCATCTAAGCTTTCTACCGAGCTTACCATAAACCAATCAGCTACTTCTTCAATATCTTCACTCAAAAGCTCATTTGCGCTTATTTGCAAGCTTAACTCTAGGGTTGATTTGATGATTTTATCTTTTTTTAACACATCAACAAGCTCAAAGAATTTTTCTCTTGATTTTATAAATAATTCATCTTCGATTTTATACTCATAATCAAAGCCATTTTTTAATACCAAATCAAACACATCTTTAGCATTTTCTTTAATAGCCACATTTGCATGCTCTAAAGCTTCATCTATGGTGTAGGTAAGACTTGGGGCTAAAAGCGCAAAAAGTTTTCTAGCTATTAGCACCATAGCACTTTGCGCACTTACTCTTTTTGTATCATCTTTTGCATTACAATATAATCTATCTTTGCACACATCTAAGTAAATTCCACTTAAATCCGCACTTAAGAAATTTAAAAGTACACTAAAGCCTTTTGCAAATTCATATTTTTCAAAAGCAGCTTCACATGCTTCAAAAGCAACTTTTGCACGCATTAAAATCCACTTATCTAAAAGTGTGAAATTTTTTGTTTCTAAAAATTCCATATCATTAGTATTTGCAAGTAAAAATCTTATAGTATTTCTTATCTTTCTATACTGCTCGCTTACTTGTTTTAAGATATTGTCTGAAATTTTTAAATCCGTTGAATAATCACTAAGCATTATCCAAAGTCTTAAAATTTCTACCCCATAATTTTTAGCTACATTTTGAGGTAAGATCACATTGCCTTTTGATTTACTCATTTTTTGACCTTTCTCATCTACGGTAAAGCCATGAGTAAGTATGTTTTTATATGGAGTTTTATGATTGATCGCGGTAGAAATTAAAAGCGAGCTTTGAAACCACCCACGGTGCTGGTCACTTCCTTCAAGATACATTGAAGCTTGATATTCTCCTGCATCATATCTTGCTGAGTTTAATACTGCTTCCCAAGTACTACCACTATCAAACCAGACATCTAAAATATCATAAACTTTTTCTAAATTATTTGGATCATATTTGCTATTTGGCGGTAATAAATCTTTTATTTCTAAATCCCACCACGCATCAGCTCCATTTGCTTCAAAAATTCCCACCAAATGATCTAAAATATCATCATCAAAAATCACTTCTTTGGTGTTTTTATCTCTAAAAAACGCTATAGGCACACCCCAATCTCTTTGTCTTGATATACACCAATCAGGACGATTTTCTATCATAGAACTAAGTCTTTTTACCCCACTTTCTGGGTAAAATTTCACATTATTTAATTGTTCTAGCGCTAGCTCTCTTAAAGATTTTCCATCTAGCTTTTTCTCATCCATTAAGATAAACCATTGTTTTGTAGCTCTATAAATAACTGGTTTATGTGTTCTCCAACAAAATGGATAAGAATGTATAAATTTAGAACTCTCAAGCAAGGCCTCGCCAAGCAATTCTAAAATGCGCTCATTTGCTTTAAAAATATGAAGTCCTATAAACTCATTTAGTAAATGCTCTGGTAAAAGTCCTTTGGCCCTTAGTGTTTCATCATAACACCCACCATCATCTACTGGCATAATCACTTCAATGCCATATTTTAAGCACACATAATAATCATCCTCACCATGACCTGGTGCAGTATGTACAAGCCCTGTTCCACCTTCCATTAAAACATGATCGCCTAAAATAAGAGTGGATTTTCTTTGATTGAGTGGATTAATAGCATTTAAATTTTCAAATTCAACACCTAAAAGTTCTTTTTGAATTTTTCCTTGAGTGAAGTTTTTATTAATCATATTTTCAAGCAAGGCTTTAGCAAAAATATAACCTTCTTCAGTAATAACATATTTTTCATTTGGATTTAAAGATATAGCTTGATTTGCCGGTAAAGTCCAAGGCGTGGTAGTCCAAATCACTGCTTTTGCTTTTTTTACACCTAGCTTTTCAAGGGAAGTTTTATCAAGCTCAAAAGCTACAAAAATAGAATAATCTTCTTTATCTTCATACTCTACTTCAGCTTCTGCTAATGCACTCTTAGCAGCCCAGCTCCAAAAAACAGGCTTACTTCTTTCTAGCAAAAGTCCTTTTTTAGCGATTTTACATAAAGCTTTGTAAATGTCAGCTTCAAAAGCATTTTTCATAGTCAAGTATGGCTCATCCCAATCAGCAATCACACCCAAAGACTTAAATTCATCTCTTTGGATATTTACAAATTCTCTCGCATGCTCTCTACAAAACTCACGAATTTCTTTTTTGCTTAAACTTTGCTTTTTATCTTTAAGCTTAACTTCAACTTGTTGTTCTATCGGCAAACCATGACAATCCCAACCTGGAGTAAAACGCACTTTTTTGCCTTGAAAATAATGCATTTTTATGATGATATCTTTTAAAATTTTATTTAAAGCATGGCCAATATGCAAATGTCCATTAGCATAAGGAGGGCCATCATGTAAAGTAAAACTCTCACTTACTCCTTGTCTTTTTTGTTTCATTTTCTCATAAGCATAGTTGTTTTCAAACCACTTGCTAAAACGCTTAGGCTCAAGCTCTGCTAAATTTGCACGCATTGCAAAAGTCGTATTTGGAAGCAATAGCGTATCTTTATAATCCATATAATCCACCTTGAAAAATTTAAAAATAGTAAATTCTACTTAAAATACTTTTAATTTGCACTTATTTTTTTGTTATAATCGCAAGAAAAAAAAGGAAAATCATGAAACATCTTATCATCATTATAGGTAGTGAAATCATCATCAATGAAAATTATATGCATTATATACAAGAAGAATACAAAAAGCAGTTTTTAGAACTTCATGAGCTAAAATTTATAAATAAACCCGATAAAGAGCTTCCTTTTTTACTTGAAAAACTTTCTAAAGAATATAGCTATATGACCATTTTTAGCATTAGCGAATACTATGCAACCATAGCTAAAATCATAGCAACCTTAAATGATGATGTTTTAATATTAGAAAATGACACCTTAGTGCCTTCAAAAGCTTTGCGTGAAAAAAATTCCTTTTTAAGTTCTTTTGAGCAATGTCATATTAATTTATTAAATATAAATATAGAGCAAAAATTGCCTATGATTTTACAAAATCCTGAACTTGACTATGCCTATTTTTGTCTTTTAGATATAGATGAAATGAGTGCAAATATCTTACTTAGCACGCTTACTACTTCTTTTGAAATTCAAACTAGCTCAAGTGCATTATTAGATAATCTCATTTGTATTAGAGCAAGCGCTAGTCAGTATGGAAAACTAGAAGGATTTTTAAAAGGGGTGTTTAAACTTTTTACAGGCAAAGTATTTTTAGGAAACGATCCTATTAAATTTATAGCTAAAAAACTTTTAGAAAAAAACTTAAAAATTTCATTTGCAGAAAGCTGTACCGCAGGGCTTTGCGCTTCAAAATTTGCTGAAAATTCAGGAATTTCTAGTGTATTTGAGGGTTCTTTGATCACTTATTCTAATCGTTTGAAAAATTCTTGGCTTGGAGTAAGTAATGATACCTTAGAAAGTGTTGGAGAATACTCTGATCGTTGTATTTATTTTATGTTAAAAGGGGTTTTTAAAACCACAAATTGTGATTTTGCTTTAGCGCTTAGTGGGGTAGCTGGAGAAGAGAATGATAAAAACACCAAAGCAGGCACCATCTACATAGGAGCTATGTATAAAGATGGAACCTTTTTACAAGAATGTATTCACATACAAGGCAATAGAAATTACACAAGAGAACAAGCTAGTTTGGCTGCATATTGTTTAATGCTTAGATTAAAACCTGAAATTTTCTTTGGGGTTTAAATAAATCTTGTGCGCTAAAATTCGTACATTTTTAAAAATTTAAACATTATTGCAGAAATTTAATCTTATTTTCTAAAACACTTTTTGGGGTAAGTCCGATGAATTTTTCATTTATTTTGCCTTTTTCATCATAAAAAACTATCACAGGCACACCATAAATTCCACCCACAGCTTTAGACAAAAATGAACTTGCTTTGACTTCATATATAAGTGGTAAATTTAACTTTTTTTCCAAGAGAATTTTTTGAGCTTCTTCTTTTGATTTAGCTCCATTTAACACCGCTAAAATAGGAAAGTTTCTTTCTTTATAAAGCTCGTTTAGCATAGGAATTTGCGCATTACACGCACCACAATCTTGGGTGAAAAAAAATAAAGCATAAGCTTGATTTGCATTTTGTGTTTTTAAGGTTTTTTCAAAACCATCATATTTAAAAGTATAGTTTTGATTTGAATTTAGGGTTTTAAATTCATTATTTGAGCATGCACTAAAGAAAAAAATGCTTATTAAAGCCAAGAAGCAATAGAAGCTTTTAGTTGCGACCATGGTTTTTCTCCTATGATTTTATCTTGTACAACTCCATCTTTAATGACAAAAGTAGTTGGCACCGCAAAAACACTAAATCTTTGCCATGAGATATCTAAATCATCTTGTAAAAATGTGATATTTTTGTAATCATATTTTGTAGCAAATTCTTCAAAATCCTTACCCTTATCTATAGAATCAAGTGCTAAAACAGTCATTTTTTTAGGGTATTCATTGGCTAGTTTTTCCAAAAGTGGTAAATCTTTTAAACAAGATGCACAACCTTGCTCCACAAAAGTTAAAACAATGAGATTATCAAAATCAGCTAGTTTGATTTTCTCACCTTGTAAATTTTTAGCTGCTATTTCTGGTGCTTTTAGGCCTATTTTACCACCATTTTTATTGTTGTTTTCAAAACACGCACTTAAAAAAACTAAACATAAACAAGCTAAAATGATACTTTTAATTTTCACTTTTCATCACTCCATGGCTTAAAATGATAGTTCTATCAGCAAAGGTTGCTAAGTCTGGATTGTGAGTGATTAAAACTATGGTTTTGCCATCTTGTTTTAATTTACAAAAAAGCTCTAGAATGTTTTTTTCATTTGCCTCATCTAAATTTCCAGTTGGCTCATCTGCTAATAAAATTTCAGGATCATTCACTAAAGCTCTTGCTATACATAGCCTTTGTTGCTCCCCACCACTTAATTGGCTTGGTAAATGCGTAAGTCTGTGTGAAAGCCCTACTTTTTCTAGCGCCATTATAGCGTCTTTTTGTTCTATACTTGAGTGATAAAACTGAGCCAGCATAACATTTTCTAAGGCATTTAAATAAGGTATTAAATGAAATTGTTGAAAAATCAAGCCTATTTTTTCTCTTCTAATCACGCTTTTTTCTTCTTCACTTAAATTTCCAACTTCTTTATCATCTAAAAAATACTCCCCACTACTTTGAGTATCCATCAAAGAAAGTATATTTAAAAGTGTTGATTTACCTGAACCTGATGGACCCATAATGGCCAGCCATTCGCCTTGCTTTACTTCTAGGTTGATATTTTGCAAAGCTTTAACTTCATTAAAATTACGATTTAAATTTGAAATTTTTATAATATTTTTCATCACTCACCCTTTAAATTTTCACAAACATTGATTTTTAAGGCTTTTTTTAGCGGTAAAATACTTGCAAAAAATGCAAATACCAAAGAAACAAGTACCGCAAAAAATACTGAAAGCAATCTAAAATCTATACTTGCATTAAAAATCAAATATCCAAAAATATTTGCCAAAAAATACCCAAAAAAAGCACCAAGCAAACTAGCGCTTAAGCTTAAAATAAACACTTCAGCTCCAAAGAGTTTGATGATTTCTTTATGCTTAGCTCCTAGTGCAAGGTGCAAGGCTATTTCTTTTTTTCTTGAAAAAATCACTGCACTAAGAGTGGTATTTACACTCAAAGAACTAATGAGTAAAATCGTTAAGCTAATCAAAGCCATCAAAGCTTTAATCTTTTCTAAAATCATACCTTCGCTAATGGATACTGAGGCGATGACTTTAGCTTCTACATTGCCCTTGCTAAGTTCTTTTGCTTTTTGATCTAAACTTTCATAATCGCCTAGCAAAATAGCTTGAGCATAATTTATCACTTCTTTAGCTGCTAACTCTTGAGCTTTTTTTAAAGAGATGATTAAAACTCCATCTTGCTCATCATTGCTTCTTAAAATAGCTTTGATTTTTACTTTGACTATTTTGGAAATACTTGGATTATAAATTTGTAATTCTTGGCCTATTTTAAGTTCAAGTTGTTTAGCTAAATCAGCTCCCACAAAGGCACTATCTTCACTAAAATCACTCAAAGAAAAGCTTCCTTTTAAAACCTCCATAAAAGGCTTAGTAAGCTTCAAATTTGCAAAATCAATTCCAACAACTACCGCGCTTGAACTTTCAAGATTATAAAAACCGTATAAAAATGGGGTTAAAGCCTTTGCTTTCAAGCTTTCTTTAACTTGATTAAACTCATCCATACTTGAAAACTCATCATCTTTTGGCGTGATGATAAAATTAGCCCCATAAGCTTTTAATTCTTTAGATAATTTTGTGTCAATATCAAAATAAATATTAAAAAATGAAGCACTAACCATAGCACCCATAAACACAGCTATAAAAATAACACAAACTCTTTTATAAGAAAAAATAAGAGATTTAAAAACCTCTTGTATAAAAAAATTATTTACCATATAAAACCTCTGAAGTAGAAAGTTTAGAAATTCCTTTGATAGAAAACAAACATCCTAAAAATACTATAAGCACTGCAAAAAATAAACAAATTGGTAAAATAATCCAAGATATAGCAATAGTATGATCAAATATACTTAGAGCAATAACTTCTGAAACCCCCACACCAAAAGCAAAACCAAAAACAGCTCCAACTAAAGCTACCACAACCCCTTCTAGCGCAAAAATCATATAAATTTGCAAAGTGCTAGCACCCAAAGCTTTTAAAAGTCCTATTTCGCTTTTTCTTCTAAAAATATCTGCACTCATTAAAGATGATATGGCTATGGAAGCTACGATTAAGCATATAATGCTAACTACTGCCATTAAAGATTGAATTTTAGATACTATCAAACTTTCTGCATCTGAAATCGCACTCACTACTTTTGTGCTAGCGCCTTTAAAATCTTCTGCGATTTGATAAGCAATAGAACTTACATAAGCAGTACAATACCACTGATCATACTCAAGCTGATCAAGACTATCTACATCACGTCTTGCTTTTTGTGCTAAATCATTTTCAGGTATAGTCAAAGCTGAAACTTCTGCTTTTGAGAATAAACCTTCTTTTCTAGAAAGTTTTTGTGCTAAAAGTAAAGAAGTAATGATTTTATTTGAAAAAGCTTGAGTTAAATCCATAATACCAACAATTTTTACTTTAAAAATTTGATCATTTTGCACAAGGGTGATTTCATCATCTATTTTTAAATCATACTTTTGTGCTAAGTCTTTTCCTAGCATTATTTCATCTAAACTATCATCTTTTGGATAATTTCCTTTGATTTGACTATATTTGTATAACTCTTTAATGCCTGCATAAAAATCATCATCATCTTGCACCTTTATAGCTTTATCAAAATAAGTTCCCACTAAAGAGATATTTTCATAATTTGCATTTGGAGTTTGAATTTTTACTTGGGCATCTAAAAATGGCGCAAAGGCATTGATATTATTTCTCCAAAAAATTTCTTTTATAGTATGGAGTTTGCTTTCTTCTAAAAAATTTTGATTTTTCAAAGGCTCATAGATTTTATTACCCACTTCTACACTTAAACTTGCACCTTTAGGTAAAACTAAAATATTTGATCCATAACTTCTTAATTCTTTTGTGATTTCATTACCTATACCCAAAGTAAGATTTAACATAGCAGCCATAAGCAAAGTAGCTAAAAAAATCGTTAGTAAGGCTAGAGATTTTTGGATTTTATTTTGAAAAATGGAATTTTTTACAATCTTAACTTGCATAGTCATTTCCTAATAAATTATGAATTCTATATCTTGATGTTTTATTCATATCGATGTATTTTAAAGGATCATTTTTAAACTCTTCATAGTTTTTTTCATTGGCAAAAAAATATGTTCTACCTTTATAAACATAAGATCTTGGTGCTTTTAAATTAATTAATTCAGTATTATCAATAGGATCATAAACTTTCTTTTCTACTACTTGAGTGAAAAAATTTACCCCATCTAAAATTTCTGAAAAAGGTATAATAACCTTACCATTTTCAAATTTATATTTCATAGGGATAGGATTACACCCACCTGCCTTACCTACACTTGGTAAGAAAATTCTAACATTACATGAGATACAAATTAACTCTCCACCTTTTTTAACATACCCCATATCCCCACATATACTACAAGCATCAAAAACAGCTACTGGCGAGTCTTTATCTTCTCTTTTGTTAATTAAGAAAAATCTCACTACCTTGCCCTCATCACTAATATAAGCAAAGCGATGTAAATTATTATCTCTTAAAATCGCTACATCAAAAACAAATTCATCATTTTCATTTGGCTCTACATAGGTTGGCTCATCTATGGTTACCGGTCTTGAAGCATGTAAGTCATAAAAGAGAAAAATACAAAGACTTAAAATCATAGCGCTAAAAATACTTGCACTAAAGCTAGTTATAGTTGAATTTTTTGCTTGATTTTTTCTAAATTCTATATCAAAATCTTTTTTCTTGATGTTTTCTCCCACTCTTTGCTTTAGAGCTAAAACTATGCAAATAAATAATAATAAAAACCATATATATGTATAAAATTTAGCATAATATACACTTTTTGCCACATAGCTTAAATACAAACTTTCTGTTTCTATCACACCTTCTCTCATAAGGTGTAATAAAATTTGAGCTAAAGCTTCATTTAGATAAAAAATCACAATAATAAATAAAAATAAATTTAAAAACTTAAATTTAAATTCCATTAACCATCTTGTAAAAAGATAAACCCCAAAGCACACAATAAAAGCAAGCAAAATAAGCCCAAAAGAGCTAATCGCTAAAGAATCTAAAAAATTAGTGCTTAATATAGGAAAGTCTATAGAAATATGTAAGTATTTTATACCAAAAGCAAAAGATAATAAAAAAAGCAAAATAGTTTGAATTTTTTCTTTTAAAAAATTATTTTTCATAAAAGAAAAAACGATAATACCCAAAAACAATAAAACAAATAAAACATCATTAGAAAAATATAACAAATCATAACTTAGTGTTTTAGCACTAATAAAAAAAGCAAAATAAGAAAAAACAAAACCCACAAAAGCAAGTTTAAACACTAAAGAATTTTTTAGATTATAAAAAAATAAAGCACTCAAAAGCGCATAAGAAAAAAATACTCCAAAAAAATGTACAAAATAAATCGACATAGGCTCTTCTTTGATAGAATTTATTTATAAAATCAATAATTTCATAAATAAACCCTAGCAAAAAGCTAGGGAAAAATCACTTAGGTTTTCCTGTGTATTTGAAGTTATATTTAACCGAAAATGGCTCAAACCACTTACCAACACCTGTTTCTTTATCAACATGGCGTCCAAAACCTTGTTTTTCTGGGCTTTCTATTAAAAATACTAACTCATAGTTTCCTATGCCTGTATCCATTTTTAAATTTGCACCATAGTGAGGGCCATCATCTGCAACCATAGGCATAAGAGTTCCTGTTTTTACTTTACCATTATCAAGATTAGTTAGCTTATAAGCTATAGTTAAATAAGGGATCCAAAAACCTTCTGGAAAGCCGTTTTTATTGCCCTTTAATGCATGAATATCTGCTTCAAGGTGAATATCTGCTAAACTTGCTGCAAGGTCAATCCCTCTTGGCTCCATTTCGATTGGTTGTAAATAAACCGCTGCTATTTCCATACCATTTAACTCATAAGGATCGCCAATTGGCACCTCTGCTGCAAAAACTGAACTAGCTAAAATACTAGCTGCTGCGCCTAAACTTAATAAAGTTTTTTTCATATTTTTTCCCTTTTATTTGAAATTTGCTTTGTTATAAAAATACCCATAATGAGTAAGATTAAAACCATAAACTGAGGTATGATGCTCTCATAGTAAGGATAAATTCCAAGCCATAAAATTCCTTCAAAATCAAAAGGAAGTAAGCTTGGTGTAATAACCTTAGCTTCTATGAGCTCACCAATGCCTTTGCCTGTAAAGACAAAGACCATATAAAAAATAATGTATGAAGTTATATAGAAAAATTGTTTTACTGGTATTTTTAAAGCACCAGCTTTTAATAAATAATAAAGTATGATAAGTATGATTAATCCACTAGCTAATCCTATAAATATAAAACTATAATCCGTGCTTGTTTTTGCATCAAATAATAAAGCCTGATAAAAAAGAATAGTTTCAGCACCTTCTCTATATACAGCTAAAAACACACTAAACCATAAGGTTTTTGCTGAATTATTAGAGATAGCTTCAACTGCTTGAGTTTTTACATAATTTGCCCATTTTTTATTTTGTGCATTTGATAAAAGCCAAAAACCCACATAAAATAGTAATGCAACAGCCGCAAGCATAGTAATGCCCTCTAAAAATTCTCTGCTTTGCCCTGCTTGTTCTTTAAAAATCCATGATATAAAAAATGCCGTTACAAAGCTTAAAAACACTCCACTCCAAAGTGCTGAATATACTATATTTAAACGCTTTTTATTACCACTTTGAACTAGGTATGAAACTATAGCTACAATGATAATTAAAGCTTCCAAACCCTCTCTTAAAATAATACCTAAAGCCCATATAAATAAAGACATAGGCGAAGATTCTTGAATTTTATCCAAAGAGCTTTCTACTAAGGCACTAAGCTCATCAAAATTTTGCTTTAATTCTTCTTTAGAGGCACTTGCTTTAATAAGTGCAACACCTTTTGAAAAATAACTTTCTATTTTTAATTTTAAAGCACTATCAATAGCACCAATTTTACTTTCCATACCACTTGCTTCAAAAATATCCAAATACACATTTTGTAAAGCATCTATGCTATTTAAATTAAATCCCTCATAATTTTGCAAAATATCATTAAGAGCAATTTTCATATCATCATATACTTTAGTATAGTTTTTAGTACTCATAGTATTTTCATCAAAACCTTTAACTTGAAGTAAGGCTAATTCTTCTTTAGGTAAAGCTAAAAACGCTTCATATAATAAATCTGATATATTTGAAATTTCATCTCTAATAGTTTTTTCATCTAAAGTATTAGCATTGATTTTTCTTATAATAGTTCTAAGTTTAGTTTGAATTTTTTTATCCACCCCTGCTTTAGTATATCTTGCTACTAAAACTTCCACTTTTGAGTTTCTATAGTCTTCAAACAATGCTGATTGAATCAAATCTTTAGCTTTTTGATAGTCTTTATTTACAAAAGCTAATGCAGCTTGATCAAGCTTTGAAATCATAGAATCCATCAAAAATTGCAATCTTGCATCCAAAGCTGAAGCTTCTTGCAAAGCTAGCAATGCTTCATCTTTTTGGGTGCTTTGCTCTTGAGCAATCAAACTTTGAGTTGAGTTTTGTGAAGTTTGCTCTTTAACATTCTCTCCAAGTAAAGCTGCAAACATCGCTTCAGCTTGTGCTTGACGCTCTTTTTCTGCTTTTAAAGATGAGCTTTCAGCTGCTTTTTTATCATAATTTACATCACTAGCTTCAGCTTTAAGTTGAAAGCCTTTTTCTAAAATAGGAACTATTTCATCTAAATCAAAATACAAACTACTAATCAAAGCTTCTATTTTAGAAAAATCTTCTTTATCTTTATATAGCTTTCTTAAATTAACAAATTTACGCTCCATAACAATGGCTTTTCTACCGACATTACGCCCAATAGAACCTTCCATGGTTTCAAAATGCTGAAAGTATGCATCTTCTGCCTTTTTTTTCGCTTCTAAATTTTTATTTTCTTTATATAAAATCATACTTTCATTTAAAATTTGTTTGATTGCTTGGGCTTCTTTTTGATAATCAATCTCTCTAGCATAAACAATAGAACAAAATAAAAAAATCATTAACAAACTTATTTTTTTAAACACTATTTTACTCCGAAATGATATTCATTTTTAAAATCATAGTCGCAAGTATAGTACTAGCTTTCTTAAATTTAGATAAACATTATCATTATTTATTTCATAATAAATAATACAAAAATACTACAAAATGCTACTTTTAGCTACAAAATAAGCTAAAAAATTCTTATTTTTAAGCATATTGTTTATTTTTTATTTATTTTAATCATAAAAATAAGTTTTTCTTTGCTAATATGTGTTGTTTTTAAAATTACAAGGAGTTTTTGTGTTAGTAATCACTCATGAAAAACCAAGCAAGCTCAAAAAAATGTTAAAAAATTTAGGTTTTTGGGTGATTATAGGAATTATAGCTGGCATTAGCCTTGGTTTATTAGATAAAGAACTTGCACTAACTAGTAAAATCGGGGTAGATTATTTTATACAAGCTTTAAAAATTCTCATAGGACCTATTATATTTTTAACTATTGTTTTAGGGGTTGTTAGTCTTGAAAGCTTAAAACAAGTTGGAAGTATAGGCGCTAAAGCCTTACTATACTTTGAAGTAGTGAGTACTTTTGCTTTAGCTATTGGTATTTTTATGGCAAATATTATGGGACCTGGAAAAGGAATGAACCTTGATCCAAGTACCCTAGATAAAGATAGTGTAGCTCAATTTGTCAATAACAATATAGAAATAAGCGCGCAAAATGAGATTTTGCATATTTTAAAAGATGCTATACCTACTGACATCATCGCTGCTTTTAGCGAAGGAAAAACCTTGCAAATTTTAGTTATAGCTCTAGCTTGTGCTTTTATTGTTTCACTTATGAGGGTTGATGAGAGAAAAGCTATACAAAAAACCTTAGAAATAATGCAAAGTTTTGTTTTTAAAATTCTAGAAATTATTATGTATTTTTCTCCTATTGCTGCTTTTTCTGCGATGGCATTTTTAGTGGCAAAATATGGGCTTGATTCTTTATTAAATTTAGGATATTTACTTATTGTTATGCTATTTGCTTCTTTGCTTTTTATCTTTGGAGTTTTAGGACTTATTTGTTTTATTGCCAAAGTTAATATTTTTAAATTTATGCGTTTTATTTCAAGAGAAGTTTTGATAGTTTTTGCCACAAGCTCTAGTGAATCAGCACTAGCTCCACTTATGAGAAAACTTGAAAAAGCAGGAATTTCAAAAGCCACTGTAGGTTTGGTATTGCCAACTGGGTATAGTTTTAATCTTGATTGTACTAATATTTATTTGGCTATGAGTTTGATTTTCCTTGCGCAAGCTTTTAATGTAGAGCTTTCTTTAACGCATGAAATTAGCATTTTAATCGTACTGATGATAGCCTCAAAAGGTGCAGTTGGCGTAACTGGTTCAGGTTTTATCATACTAGGAAGTACACTTGCAGCTTTATCTAATATGCATATAGCAGAAGCTAATAATGGCTTAGGAGCAAGTTTGGGAGAGGTTTTACCTGTGGCTACCATTTCTATACTTTTGGGTGTGGATAAGTTTATGTCTGAAATTCGTGCGGTAGGAAATTTATGTGGCAATAGCGTAGCAGCTTTAATCGTAGCTATTTGGGATAAACAAATAGACTGGGAAAAATTCCGCTACGCTCTTGATAATCCTAAAGAATTTACAAACGCAGGTTTTGATTAAAAAACCTCTTTTTGTATTTTTTCTACATATTTTTCTCTTAGCTTTTGGGTATAAAAGCCTACTTTACCATCATTAATTACCCTACTATCTGCTTTTATAACACCCAAAATCAAAAAAGTAGCTGCGGAAATAAATACCTCATCAGCTTCATACACTTCTTTCATACTAAAAGCTCTTTGATCTACTTTAAGATCAAGTTCTTTGGCAAATTTCAAGATATTTTTACGGCGAATTCCTGGCAAAATTTCATTAGAAAATGGCTTAGTGATTAAAGTTTTATCCTTAATAATAAAAGCTGAACTACTAGAAGCTTCCGTTACTAAAGCATTTTCCACCATAAATGCTTCAAAAACCTTAGCTTTTATAGCTTCTTCTTTTGCAAGACATTGAGCTAATAAAGAAATAGATTTTATATCCCTTCTTTTCCATCTTAAATCAGCTGTTGAAATAACACTCACCCCGTTTTTAGCACACTCATGCTCAATCACCTTACATTCAAAAGCAAAAGCCATAATAGTAGGTTTTAGTCCCTTTAAAAGAGCAAAATTTCTACTAGCAACCCCTCTAGTAACTTGCATATAAAGCCCGCCTTCTTTAAGAGAGTTTTTAATGATTAATTGCTCTAAAATATTTTCAAATTCTTCTTTTGTATAAGGAATTTGTAGTTCAATTTGAGCCAAACTACGCTCAAAACGCTCCCAAAATTCTTCTTTGTCAGCTATTTTTGCATTTACCACAGGAACTACTTCATAAATTCCATCTCCAAAGATAAAACCTCTATCAAAAACACTCACTTTAGCTTCGCTAGCTTTTACAAACTCATCATTTAAAAATACCACTTCCATTTCTTGCATAAACCCTCCTTTTAATCAAATAAATCAATAATATCTTTTGGTAAATCAAGCTGATTAGAATAATAAAAATACTTAGCTAAAACTAAAATTCCTATATAAAATTCTATCTTTTCGTCTAAAAATTGCTCTATGTAAGTATGGGCATTTTGAATGATTTCTTTTGCTCTATGCGGGTTAGCTAAATAATAATCAAGCAAAGCTTCTACATTTTCATAATCATCATCAATCAAAGCAAAATGCTCATTTGGAACTAACTTTCCTTCCATAAACCAAGTTTCATAACGCATTTTGGGGGCTAAAACTAAAGAATTAGAACTTAACGACCAAATCAAATTACTAGCAAAAGTGTTACCTTCAAGTGATATTAAAAATTTATACTGCAATTGATCTTGCTTACTTAAAAATGTTTTTTTCCACTCATTATAACCTTTTCCTGTGTGACCAATATCACATTTTTTATTTGAAATATTTTTTTCAAAAAACTTCACTCTATTGTTTTGGTAGGCAGCACCTCTAAAAATAGCAATGTTTTTTTTATCTTCAAAAACATATTTATCCTTTAAAAAAACAAAATGTCTATTTTTATCTAACTTCATAATTATATTATTATAGTTATTATTGCAAATAGGTCTATCTTTGCAAATTGAAGCTTCTTTTAAAATATAAGAAATATCACCAAAAGCTTTAATCCATAAAAAATCATCATTAAAATATTTACTAATAGCATAAGCATCATAAGCCAATGAAGTTTTCTTAAAAGGGAATTTTCCTATTTTTTCAGCGGCTTGTGATAATGCAATATGCTTTGCTCTATCAAAAGTCAGTTTATTGTAATAATTTATTCTCTTTTTTATATACTCTTTTTTTTCTGTGTTCAGTAATAAGATATCAGAAAAAATATTTTTTAACTTACTCTGAAATAAAATTCTTGGAATAAAAGCTCCGCCTATGCCTTTTACATTCATCATAAATCTAGAATCTGCCATTTTTCTTCCATTTTGATATTAAAATAATATAAATTTTAACACAAGATTTCATTTACAAGACTTAAAAATTTAGTTTATTTAAAAACAAAAATGTTAAAATCACAAAAATCACATACTAATTTTGGGTAAAACAATGAAAATACAAGAATTTATTTTAAACTTTATTTTTAAAGTTTCAAATCAACCTGTTAATTTAAAAGATTTACTAGAAGCAAACGCCTTGCTTAATGAAGGCATGATGGTAGATCCTGCAAAATTAAATTTTAAATTTAAAGTGTTTAATTCTTATCTTATTTATGCATTTTTTTGCGCTTTAATTATCATTCCTCTAATTTTAATTACACATTATTTTTTGACAATTATTGATTTTCATATTAGTATTTTAAGTGCTATTTTTGTTACTGCTTGTGTTTTTATTGGCTATGATATTTTTAAAATTTACACTAGAAAAATCATTAGCAAAAGATTGTTAAAAAAAGCCTGGGCTTTACATTTTCCATATTTTGCTTATGAAAAATACTCAAAAATAGCAGAAAATATTTATAATCAAGCTATTAAAGAAGAAATTCCAAAAAATCAACTCGAGCAATATGTTTTAGAAAAAATCATTCAAACACAAGATTAATCTAAAAAGTCTAAAACTTGATTTTGAAAATACAGTGCTTCAAGCTGTCTTTTAAGTTCTTTGTTTTCTTCATCTAAAACAAGTTCTTGCGATCTTAAATCCGCTATATCTCTACTTACATAATAAATTTGATTTCTAATATAAATTTGTGGGAAAAATATCAACAAAGCAAATGCTATCATCAAACCTGCGTATAATAAATTTTTAGGACTTAAATTTTTATTTTCCTCGCTTACTATACTGTCTAAAAGCTCGTATTTATCTTCTTGATTATATTCTTGGTTTTCTTCAAGTCTTACTTTTTCTTCTAAAATTTTTTGTTCTTGCTTGGCTAGTTTTTCTTTTTCTTTTAATTCCTCTTGAGCTTTTCTTAGTTTTTCTTGTTCGATTTTTTTTTGCTCTTTTAATTCTTGTTTGAGTTTGGCTTTTTCTTTTCTTTTTTCTTTTAAATCTTGAAATTTTGAAGCGACAAAGACATTACTTTGAGTAAGGATTTTAGATATTTGAATAGAATCTTTATTTTCTTGCTTTTTTTCTATTTTCTTAACTTCTTGTATTGATTTATTATTAATTGCTTTAGAATTTGCAATATTTTTTTTATCAAATTTTTCTTTTTGTTTTTTGAAAAAATTAAGTTGTAATTTAAAAGGCTTTTTTTCTTCTAATTTAACATTAATCAAATCTTCTTTTAAATAAATAGCGGATTGTTTTTTAGGTTTTTCTTCGTATTCTTCATCAAAATCTGTAAATTTAGGTCTTTTTTTACGTTGTATTCTATTTTTTAATATACGATCACTTTCATTGAAGTTTTGCTCATATTCTTCATAAGGCCTACCTTCTTTAATAGCCCTAGAATATTTCAACATTTTTTCACGTATATTTTGTTTTTCTTTTAAAAAATCATCTTCAACCATTATTTACCTAAAATAAAAAATTCTCATTTTTGCACAACTTGATCTGCTATTATAGCTTATTTCTTCTTTGGAGGCACTTATAGCTTTTTTACTTAAAATTTTCCCAAGACTATGTCCTTTACCACATTCGCATTTTATGGCTCTTTCATCACAAATACAGTCTTTTTCCCATCTTTTAAAAGTATTTTTTACTATCCTATCTTCCAAAGAATGAAAGCTAATAATAGCTAATTTACAATCTTTTAATTTTGCTTTTTCTATATTTTCAAGTAAGGATTTTAACTCACCAAGTTCATTATTTACTTCTATACGCAAAGCTTGAAATACAAGTAAAGCTAAAGACACATTACGCCCTTTTAACTTAGCATTTCCTATAATTTGACTTAATTCTTTTGCACTTGTAATCTCTTTTTGATTTCTTGCATTGATAATTTTTTGAGCAAGCATTGAAGCAACCGGCGCTAGATCTCCATAGTCTTTAAAAATTTGCTCCAAAGCTTCCTTGTTATAAGAATTAACTATTTCTTTAGCGCTTAAAGGATTGTTTTGATCCATTCTCATATCTAAAAAATCAGAATTTAGCGAAAAACCCCTATCGTTTTTATCAAGTTGCAAAGAAGATACACCGATATCAGCTAAAATTCCTCTTATGTTTTGCGTTGGAATTTGAGTTAAAATATCTTTAAAGCCTATATGGTTAAAACTTATCCTATCTTGAAAATTTTTTAAAAACTCTTTAGAAAAATTTAAAGCTTCCAAATCTTTATCGCAAGCAATTAATCTTAGTTTCTCATGAGCTTGTAATAATGCTTTAGAATGCCCTCCATAACCCAAAGTACAATCTAAAAAATCTCCACTATCAAAATCATCAAAAGCATTTAAAACTTCTTGTAATAAAACAGGAATATGTGGACTTTGCAAAATAAACCTTTAAAATATTTTTTAGTATAATATCTTAGCAAAGTTTAAAACAAGGTTTTTAATGAATAAAGAAAATATTATTTCTCAAATTAAAATGCTTTCTACTTCAATGTTTAAAAAAAATTTTTTTGGGATTTGCCATGGTTCAGTTTCAGCAAAACTATCCCAAAGTTCTTTTATTATAAACAAAAATGACACTTTTTTGAATCAGCTAGATGAAAAAAATCTAAGCATTTTAAAATTTGCAAAAGATTATAGTTGGAGTGAAGCTAGCAATGACTCTGAAATCCATAAAAGTATATATGAGAATATACCTGAAGCCAAATTTGTATGTTTTGCTTGCCCAGCTTACACTTTATCAATGAGTTTAAATCATGATTTTATAGCACCTCAGGATTATTTTGGTGAAATTTTTCTAGAAGAAATTCGAGTTTATAATCCTAAAAGTTATGAGGATTGGGAGGATAGATCACAAACTGAAATTTATCGTTATATGCTAGAACAAAGGCAAAATTTTGTTGTTGTAAAGGGCTATGGCATATTTGCTTATGGTAGAACAAGTTATGAATTAGGTAAAATTATAGATTTAATTGAAAATTCTTGCAAAATTATCCATTTAGCTGAAACAAATTTATCATAATCTATGTAAAATTAATTTTGTATTAATCACAAATTATCTATAATGTATGGTTTAATTTATTTAATTATGGATTGGGGTAAAAATGCTCACTTGGATGCAGCATCATAAAAAATATTTAGTTGTTACTATTTGGATTAGTGTTATTGCTTTTGTTGGAGCAGGTTTTGTTGGTTGGGGGAGTTATGATTTTAACACCGATAGATCAAATTCTGTTGCAAAAGTAGGCGATGAAAAAATAAGCTATGATGAGTTTAATCTCAAATATTCTCAATTATTTAGCTATTATTCTCAGCTAAATAATGGTAACTACACACAAGAACAGGCACAAAAAGATGGCTTAGATACCCAAGCTATCAATGAACTTATACAAGAAAAACTCCTACTTTCTTATGCTAAAACCTTAGGTTTAAATGTGAGCGAGGAAGAAATTGCTTATGATTTAGCACATCAAAAAATCTTTCATAATGCTTCAGGTGTTTTTGATAAAAATTTATACTACAATCTGCTTGCAAGAAACAACTATACACCAAAAACTTATGAAAAAATCATTCATGATGAGTTATTACTTAAAAAAATCAATGCTATTTTAAATTTACAAATCAAACCAAATGAGCTTGATATGTTTGGTGCAAGTTTTTTAATGCAAGATAGTTTAAAAGTTCAAGCTATAAAACTTGATAACAAAAATATAACAATTGATGAAAAAGAGTTAAAACAAACTTGGGAGAAAAATAAAGAACTTTATAAAACACAAAAAAGCTACGAACTTGCAACTTATTTTTTAAACCCTGATATAATCAAAGTTGAAAATAAAGAAATTCAAGCTTACTATGAAGAAAATAAAAATGATTATAAAGATTTTGCGGGGAAAATTCTAAGCTTAGAACAAAGCAAAGACAAAATTATAAAGGATTTGAAGCTTTCAAAACTTAAACTTAAAGCTAACGAAAGCTATGTAGCTTTAAGAAAAAACGAACTCAGTTTTGATAAAAATATCACAATCAGTGATGCTGATATTTATTATCCTTTAGAAAATATACAAAAAGCTAAAGAAAATGATTTTATTAAGCCTTTTAGATTTGAAAATGGCTATATGGTTGCAAAAGTTATAAAAATAAATCCTATACAAACCATGACTTTTGAGCAAGCTAAAAATGAAGTAAGTAAACTTTACATTAAAGAAAAAACTAAAGCCTTATTGGAAGAAAAAGCAAAACTTGCTCTAGATAATTTCCAAGGCATAGACATAGGAACTTATAGCCGCGACTCAGCTAAAAATGCAAAAGTAGGTGATATGATGAATGATGCTGAATTTAGTGAGTTTTTAATGCATGTATTTGACTCAAACAAAGCTAAATCTTATGTATTGTTTGATGATAAAGCAATTGTTTATGAGATCACAAAACAAACTTTAGAAAATAAAAATAAAGAAGAAATATATAAATTCATCATAGAGCAAAGTGCTAAACAAACCAAGCAAGCCTTACTTAAGGAAGAATTATTAAAAAAACTTATAGAATTATATCCAATTCAACGCTATTATAAAGGAAATACAAATTGAATATTTTAGGAATTGATTTAGGCTCAATACAAACTTGCGCCATATTAGCACAAAAAAGCGAAGAAGGACTCAAAATCATTGGTTTTGGAAAGTCAAAATCAAATGGTATAAAAAAAGGAGCAATTACCAATATAGAACTTGCCTCAAAATCTATAGAAGAGGCAGTAGCTGATGCACAAATGATGTCAGGTGTGCATTATGATAAGGTAATTGTATCTATTTCAGGTGCTTATGCAAAAAGTGTAGATAGCATAGGTGTAGTTAATATACCAAATCATGAAATAGGTATTAAAGAAATTCACAGAGCAGTAAGCACGGCAAAACATACTGCAAATATACCTAGTGGATATGAAATCATTCATGTATTACCTTATAATTTTAAAGTAAACGATCTTGAACATGTAGAAGATCCTTTAGGAATGAGCGGAAATCGCCTTGAAGTTTCAACACATATTGTAATCTCACAAGAAGTGCATATTAAAAATTTAAAAAAAGCAGTTGAGCTTGCTGATCTTAGAGTAGATAACATCGTTCTTTCAGGCTATGCTTCTTCTATTGCATGCTTTGATGATAGTGAAAAAGAATTAGGTGCTATTTTAATCGATATGGGTGGAGCAGTTTGTGATATGGTCATTCATGCAGGCAATTCTATACGCTATAATGAATGCTTGCAAATTGGCTCAGTAAATATCACTAATGATTTATCCATAGCTTTACATACCCCACCAAAAGAAGCGGAAAAACTAAAATTAAATTACGCATCTTTAGCGCAAAATGAAAACTCAATCATACAAATTCCATACATGGGTGATGAAAAAAGAAAAAATGAAGTTTCAGTAGAAGTTATATCTAATGTAATTTATGCAAGAATTGAAGAAACTATTATTATTTTAGCTAAAATGCTAAGCGATAATGCTTGTGCAAATCAAGCAGGAGCAGGCATAGTGCTAACAGGTGGAATGACAAAATTTGCAGGACTTGACAAACTTGCTTCAGCTTATTTTGATAATAAAGCTGTTAGAATAGCGACCGCAAAAAAAGATACTATGGATGGCTTTAAAGAAATTTTTGAAGATGCAGAAAATAGCTGTGCTATAGGTCTTTGCTTATATGGTGGTGGGCATTTTACTCCTTATGAATTAGACTCTAATGAGAAGCTAAGATACAAAGGAGAACCTGAATTTATCAATAAACAGATTAAACAAAATCTTACCATAGAAGAGCATGAAGAAGAGAACAAAGATTTTGAAGAAATTTTTCAAGATCAAAAAGACTTTGAAGAGGAAAAAGCAGAATTAACAAAAGTTGAAACCAAAAAAGATAAAAAATCAGGTTTTATGCATAAATTTTGGAATAAATTAATAAACCAGTTCTAATAGGAGATACAATGAGCGAATATCTAGTAGAAGAAATGCAACACGCAAAAGGTGCAAAAATAAAAGTCATAGGCTGCGGTGGCGGTGGTGGTAATATGATAGATCATATGGTAAATATGGGCTTGCATGATCTTGATCTTATTTCAGCAAATACTGATGCACAAGCCATAGCTAAATCTTTAGCAAAAACTAGAATTCAACTAGGTGAGAAAAAAACTAAAGGTTTAGGTGCTGGAATGCAACCAGAAATTGGAGCAGAAAGTGCAAGAGAAAGTTTTGAAGAAGTAAAAGCGGCTTTAAGTCAAAGCGATATAGTATTTATTTCAGCAGGACTTGGCGGTGGAACTGGTACAGGTGCAGCTCCTGTTGTAGCACAAGCTGCAAAAGAAGTAGGCGCATTAACCGTTTCAGTTGTAACTATGCCTTTTGCATTTGAAGGAAAACAAAGAAAAAAATTAGCAGAAGCTGGTTTAACTGAATTAAAAAAAGAAAGTGATTCTATCATTGTAATCCAAAATGAAAAACTTCTTAGCATACTTCCAAAAAAAGCAGGCATAAAAGAAGCATTTAAACTAGTTGATGATATCTTAGCTAGAGCTGTTAGAGGTATGGTGTCTATCCTTTTAGAAGATGGCGATATTAATGTTGACTTTGCTGATGTTAGAACTGTTATGAGTCACAGAGGTTTAGCACTAATGGGCGTGGGTCATGGAGAAGGTGAAAATGCTATCATGGATGCATTATCAAGTGCTATAGAATCTCCATTATTAGATGGTATGACTATGAAAGGCGTTAAAGGCGTAATTATCCATTATAAAATTGGTCCGGAATGCTCATTGATAGAAATTTCACAAGCTACTCAAAGCATTAGCGATATAGCAGATGAAAATGCAAAAGTAATCTTTGGTGCAACCACTGATGAGAGTATGGGTGATCGTGTTGAAGTAACTATCATTGCTACAGGTTTTGAAGATAAAGCTGAAATAGAAAGTGCTAAAGAACAAGAAGAAAGTAAAAAAAATAGCTATATGAATTTGCGCAAAGCTAGCGGTGGATTCGATGAGGAAGTAATTTCTCAACTTGACGTTCCTGCTTTCTTGCGTCGTCAAATGGATTAATTTTTTAGTAAAAATCCTTATATGAATTCTTCATTATTATGTGATTTTTACGAATTAAGTATGGCTTATGCTTATTTTAAACAAAATATGCATAAGCAGATTGTTTATTTTGAAGTTTTTTTTAGAAAAGCTCCTGATAGTGCTTCTTATGCTGTTTTTTGTGGATTAGAACAAATCATAAATCATATTAATCATTTTTCTTTCTCTCAAAGCGATATAGAATTTTTAAAAAATACTCACAAATTTGATGATGATTTTTTAAACTACCTTTTAACCTTAAAATTTAGCGGAGATATACTAAGTGTTAAAGAAGGTGAATGTGTTTTTGCCAACACACCACTAATGATCATCAAAGCGCCTATAATAGAGGCTTTATTATTAGAAACTTTCATACTTTTAACCCTAAATCATCAATGTCTAATTGCCACTAAAGCTAGCAGAATTACTCAAATTGCAAAAGAAAAACTACTCTTAGAATTTGGCTCTCGCAGAGCCCATGGAGAAAGTGCAGCTTTAAATGGAGCTAGAGCTGCTTTTATAGGTGGTTTTCATGCAAGTGCTTGTACTTTAGCTGGAAAAAAATTCGACATTCCTATAAACGGAACTATGTCCCATGCTTGGGTGCAAATGTTTGATGATGAACTAAGTGCTTTTAGAGCATATTGTCAAATTTATAAAGATAATATAAGTCTTTTGATTGACACTTATGATTATAAAAAAGGTATTGAAAATGCTATTTTAGTTTTTAATGAGTTAAATGCGCAAGATTCTATGCAAAATTATTCTATCCGTATTGACTCAGGAGATTTGCTGAAAATCTCTAAATATATTAGAAAAAAACTAGATCTTGCTAACTTAAAAAAATGCAAAATCATAGCTAGTAATGCTTTAGATGAGTTTTTCATAGAAAAATTACTAAAAAACAAAGCTCCAATCGATGCTTTTGGTATTGGAGAAAAGCTTATTACTTCAGCAAGTTCGCCTATTTTTGGAGCTGTTTATAAGCTTGTTGCATTAGAAAAAAACCATCAAATCATCCCTAAAATAAAAATCAGTGCAAGCTCAAGCAAAACAACCTTGCCACATTTTAAAAAACTTATAAGGTATTATAAAAACAATAAAGCAAGTTTTGATATTTTATATACACATGATGAAAATATCAAAAATTACCAAGACTATACATATAAAAATTTACATGAACTTATTTTTAAAGATGGAAAATTAATCTATGAGCTTCCTAACTTAAAAAATATTCAAGAGTATCATAAAAAAAGTGTTGATGGTTTGGATTTTAAACTAAAAAAACTTCAAAATCCAAGTATTTATAAAGTAAAAATTTCTAAAAAATTACAAAATATGCAAAAAACTTACTTAGAAAAAAATTAATCTTTTTCTCTAAGTTTTACCTCATCTTCTACTTCAAGTAAAAATCTATCCACAAGCTCATCTTCTTTTAATTTTGCCACCACTTCACCATGTCTTATAACTAAGCCTTGATTTTTTCCAAAAGCAATCGCTACATCAGCACCCTTAGCCTCACCCAAGGCATTTACAACACAACCCATAACACTTATATTTAATGGTTCTTTTATATGCTTAGTTTTTTCTTCTACTATTTTAATCGCTTTAATCAAATCACTTTGAATTCTTCCACAAGTTGGACATGAGATGATATTAATCCCGCTTTTTTGTACTCCACTATCTTGCAAAATAGCCCTTGCTACTTTAATCTCTTCTTCAAGCTCTCCTGTCATAGAAACTCTCATTGTATCGCCTATACCTTTTAAAAGCAAATTTCCCAAGGCAATCGAGCTTTTAACCGTACTATGAAATTTAGTCCCTGCCTCAGTAACCCCTAAATGAAACGGATAATCACAAAGTGGTCTTAGAGCTTCATAAGCTTTTATGGTGTTTTGCACATCTGAAGTTTTCATAGAAATTTTAATATCAAAAAAGTCTAAATCTTCCAGTAATTTTATATTATACAAAGCACTCTCAAGCATAGCCTCTATATTATAACCATATTTATCACTAAATTGCTTTTCTATAGAGCCATGATTTACCCCTATTCTAATAGGAATTTTTCTTTGTTTACAAGCTTGCACCACTTCTTTGATATTTTCTTTTGATCCTATATTTCCTGGATTAATTCTTACCCCATCGATAAATTCAGCACAAAAGACTGCTAGCTTATGATTAAAATGTATATCCACTATTAAAGGTAAGGGGCTTTTTGCTTTGATTTCTTTTAAAGCTCTTGCATCTGCCATATCCAAACAGGCCAAACGCACTATATTTGCACCAGCAAAATAAAGTCTGTTAAGCTGCTCTAAACAGCCTTTAATATCTCTTGTTTTAGTAAAAAGCATAGATTGCACTGAAATAGGAGCATCACCACCTATTAAAACATCACCTACTTTTATTTGTCTTGTTTTGTATCTTGTCATTAAAATCACTCTAAAATTATTTTAGAGTATTATAGCCCAAAAATGGGCTATATCATTAATCTTTTTTATTTTTATTAAGAGATTTATATTTTATATCTGTATCTCTTGTTAAAAGGGTAAAAATTTGATTTGTTAAATCTTGAGTAAGTTTTTTAGCTTCCTTTTGATTTTGTAATGAAAAATCAACTAAAATTTGCTTTGCTTTATTCTTATCTTTTTTATAAAGACTTAAATATTCTTTTTCCATAGCTTCTTGTTTTAAAGATGTGTCTTTTTCAAATTTAGCATAAGCATTTTTTACAATAGGAGCATATTTATTATAATCACTCATTACAAGAGTTTGCAGCTTGCGATAAATCCAATAAATTGATTCATCATCAGCTTCATTTGTTCCTTGTTGATAGCCTGCAATAAACTCATCATTACCAAAATAATAGGGCAAATACACACTCAAATCAGCCATTCCTATTGCGACATAATTTAACCTACCTATTTCTTTAGGAAGCCACGGTCTAACTTGCATGATGTGAGATTCATAAGTTCTAAACACACTCACAACACGGTAAATGTTTTCATTTTCATTAAAATTTACATATGGATCATATTTTGTTCCATCATAGTGTGATCTTAAAGCTTTTTTTAAATCATCCACATTAAGTTTTTGTTCAGGTTGTAAAAATACATTAAAATTAGCGCCATTTTTTACATCTTGATTTAAAGATGGATTAAACATTTTTTGTATCCACCAAACTCTAGGATAATTATAAGTTAAATCTCTATCATCATTTCTTGTATAAACTTTAAAAAAATCAAAATCCTTATCTACTTTAGGATTATACGCTTTATGAATGACGGCAAAATTTATTAAATTTTTAGAATGCAAGGTATTTTCATCGTTAAATTTTAATTGCTTCAACCTACCCTGATTTGCGCTAACAAAATACGAATTATTAGGAATTTTTACAGCCATCCACTGATGCGCTGTAGCGCTTTCTAAATACCAAATTTCTTTAGAATCCACAAAAGCTACTCCAAAGCCCTCAGCAGCTCCTTGCTTTTCTATAATATCACCCAATAATAAAACACCTTCTTTTGCGCTTTTAATTCTTGGAAGCAAAACATCTAAAATATCATCTTCACTAATACCATTTTTCTCATTATAAGGATCAAATTTTAAAAGTTCATCTTTTGCATAAATTGATTCAGTAGCACTTATCCCAACACCCATTTCATTAAAACCAGTAGCACCGTGTAATTTACTTTGCCAATTAGCTATGGTGCTATATTGAAAAGATTTAGTGGGTAAAGGGTAAGTAAAATCATTCATTCCTTGATGTGCTTTAGTGCTATAAATACCTTTTTGATGTTCAACTCTTGGGTGGATTAGAAAAACTTGTGCTTTATCTGCTTTACTATCAGCACTTCTTGCAACCAACATAGAGCCATCTTTACTTGCTTCATTTGGTACTAAAATAGTAGTACAAGCTAAAGCATTATTAAGCAAAGCACCAAAAAGTACACAACTTGTAAGAAAACTAAACTTTTTCATTTTCTCTCCTTTAAATTTAAGAAATTAAAAAAGTATATTATTATCAAAATAAATTTAAAATTAAAAATAAAATATTGTTTTTATTATAAAATAATAATTATTTATAAATAAATATATTTTTTAAGAAAAATCAACTGGATCTATATCGCAAGTAATATTTTTAAAATTTAAAGCAAAATGCTCAAATTTTACAAGTTCTTGATGGGTATTGGCACGTAACAATACATAAAAACGCCATTTTTTATTTAGCATTTCAATACCACAAGCACCATGTCCTACTAATTGCACTTGTTTTAATTCTTGAACTTTATTAGCTATAAATTCACACAAATTTAATGCTTTGTTTTTATCCTCATCTTCAATAATTAACCTTAAAAGTCTTTTAAATGGAGGGTAAAGCCCGCTTCTAGCATTTAATTCATCTTTTAAAAAACTATCATAATCTTGTATATATTTTTCAAAAAAAGATCTATTTTTAGTTTGTAAAAGCACCCTACCCTCACCCTTACGACCTGCACGACCTGCTACTTGCATAGCAAGAGCCAAAGTCTCTTCCAAAGCTTTAAAATTAGGCCTAAATAAGTACTCATCAAGCCCCAAAATCACACTTAAATCCACGTTGTGATAATCATGTCCTTTAGCAAGCATAGAAGTGCCTACTAAAATATCAATTTTTTCTTGATTAAAATCTTTTAAAGTCATATCAAGCTTTTTTACACTGCTAATCTCATCACTATCAAATCTTTTTATGATGGGATTAAACTCAGCTAATTCTCTTTCTAAAAGCTCACAAAGCTCTGCCGTGCCCATTTTTTTAGCTTCAAGCATAACTCCATTGCAAGTTGGACAGATTTTATCGATTTCTTTGGTGAAATTACAATAATGGCATTTTAATGCATTTTTATTTTTGTGCAAACTCAAAGCAATAGAACAAAAAGGGCATTTAATGGTATTAGCGCATTCTTTGCATAAAATTTGTCTAAAATTTGCCCTTGTAGGCAAAAATACCACGGCTTGCTTTTTATTTCTTAAACTAATTTTTAATTCTAAAAGCAATTTTAATGAAACACCAAGCTCACTCTCATCATACAAAAACTGCTTTTTACTTTCAAAAAAGGTTCCTTTAAGTCTAAAACAAGGATGTTTATAAAAACTTACAACACTTGGAGTAGCCGAACCTAAAAGAACTTTTATATGCATTTTTTTTGCTATAAATAAAGCCAAATCTCTGGCATTGATTTTTGGATTATTAGAAGCTTTATAAGAATTATCATGCTCTTCATCAATAATAATCAAACCTAAATTCTTAAAAGGTAAAAACAAAGCCGATCTAGCTCCCACCACTAAAAGAGCTTTTGAATTTGCCAAATCTTGCAAACATTCTTGCTTTTTTTTCTTAGTAATTTTAGAATGCCACAAGAAAAAATGCTCGCCAAAATACACTTTTAATCTTTTTTGCATTTGCGGAGTTAGAGCGATTTCTGGCATTAAAAGCAAAACCTGCTTTCCTTGCTCTAAATATTCTTTTATCAAGCTAATATAAATTTCAGTTTTGCCACTTCCTGTATCACCAAATAGCAAACTAGTTTGTTTGGTTTTTATAAACTCCAAAGCCTCTTGCTGGTTTTTACTTAAACTAGGTGCTTTTTCTATATGAATTTTTTCATTTTTATATTCTTTAATGCTTTCAAACATACCCAAAACAAAAGCTATTTTACTAGCATAATAATAAGCAATAAATTGAGCAAGTTCGTATTGGTATTGCGTTAGTTTAAAACCTGTTTTTTCCTTTATAGCTTGGGTTTTAAAATCAGGCTTTGGGCATTTTTGTAAAATTATAGCTTTAAGATTTTTTTTCCTTGCAAGATCAACCACTACCTCATCTAAAATTTCAAATTCTTCCTCACTCTCATAAGTTAAGGTATCTAAATAATATCCTTTAATAGCAAGTTGATAAAAATTCAAAACCCATAATCCTTACAATTTAAACTCACACATTCTAAAAAAACCTTTTCGCTATTATAAGAAAAATCTATGTAATTTTTAGCATTTATAAAAAATCTATATTGAGTATTTGCTATTTTCATCCACGATTTTTTAGATGAAATGATTGGTTTTTCTAAAACACTATAAGTACATTGTTTTGTATTTTTATGATTTTGAGAATTAGAACATATAAATAATTTTTGATTTTCACTATTTATTAAAGCTTCATCTAAAATTGTTGGAAAATCCTTACTTTCTTTAAATAAAAACTGATTTTTGAGTAAAGACAAAGAAGCATTGATAAGCTCTACCTCACTTTTTACTTGAATGAGTTTAGCATCGTTTTTTCCAAAAGAAAAATACGGATAAGCAATTACGCTAAGAATAGCAATAATCATCATACAAAAAACAAGCTCTATCAAAGTAAAAGCTTTTTTTATTTGCATTTATTTTATTTCTTCATCGATAGTATTGATAAGTTTATTGAGTTCTTTTTTTAAGATATAGTTTTCGTAGCTAAGTTTTACAAAAGCATTAATGAAATTTGCAAGCTCTATCTTGCCTGTGCCTCCAGAAATTAAAGCAATTTCATCTTCAAGATGATTTGCAAATTCATTACTACATGTTACAACAAAATCTTTTGCATAGACATTAATTGTAACTTTTCTTTGGTTATTGTTTGCCAAGAACTGCCTCTATTTTTTTGATCACATCTTCGCTTTCAATATTTTTATTTTTAAGCTCTTCTTCTAAACGCGCGATTTGATTGTTTTTAGCTTCATTTTGTGCTTTTACACTTACTAATTCATTTCTTAGATTTTCATTGATTTCACATACTTCATTATATTTAGCCAAAAGCTCATTTACTTTATCTGTCATTGTGTTGATTATTCTTTCATCATACATATTTTCTTGCCTTTATTGATTTTATATTTTAGAGTATTTTAAACACATAATTGTAACAAAAAAAAATTTAATTTTGCATAGCTTTTTGTTTTAAAATTTAAATTTTTACAAAAAATTTTGTGTAAAATTAGCAAAAATACAAGTTAGGAAAATTTATGTTTGAACTTACTAGTGATTTTAAGCCAAGTCCTGATCAAAAACAAGCCATTGATGGTATAATAAAAAGCATTAAAGCAGGCAATAAATACCAAACCTTACTAGGTGTTACAGGTAGTGGAAAAACTTTCACTATGGCAAATATCATTAAAAACTTAAACATGCCTACTCTTATCATGAGTCACAATAAAAGTTTATGCGCGCAACTTTATAGTGAATTTAAAGGCTTTTTTGCAAATAATCATGTGGAGTATTTTATAAGCTATTATGATTATTATCAGCCAGAAGCTTATATACCAAGAACGGATGTTTTTATAGAAAAAGATAGCTCTACTAATGAAGACTTAGAAAGATTAAGACTAAGCGCAAGTGCTTCGCTTTTAAGTTATGATGATGTTATTTGTATAGCTAGTGTTTCGGCAAATTATGGCTTGGGAAATCCAAGTGAGTATGTAGGTATGGTTTTGATTTTAGAACTTAGTATGCAAATTTCACAAAAAGAACTTTTAAAAAAACTTGTAGATATGGGTTATAAACGCAATGATAATTTCTTTGATAGGGCTGATTTTAGAGTAAATGGAGATATAGTAGATATATATCCAGCTTATTATGAGGATGAAGCTATTAGGCTTGAGTTTTTTGGCGATGAGCTTGAGGCGATGTATCATTATAATGTCTTAGAAAATAAAAAAGGTAAAGACTTAAAAAAATTTATACTTTACCCAACCAGTCAATTTAGCGTAGGTGAGGCTAGACTTAAAGAGGCTATAAAAGGTATAAAAGCTGAATTAAATGAACGCCTTGCTTATTTTGAAAATGAAAATAAACTCGTAGAAGCACAAAGGCTAAAACAAAGAGTAGAATTTGACCTTGAAATGCTTCAAAGCACTAGCATGTGCAAAGGAGTTGAAAATTACGCCTTGCATTTAACAGGACTTAAAAGTGGCGATACACCTTATACGCTTTTTGATTATTTTGCTATTAAAAACCAAGATTTTTTAGTCATTGTAGATGAATCTCATGTATCTTTACCGCAATTTCGTGGGATGTTTGCAGGGGATAGAAGCAGAAAGCAAACTTTGGTTGATTATGGTTTTCGTTTGCCAAGTGCTTTAGATAATAGACCTTTGATGTTTGATGAATTTATTAATAAAAATTGTAAATTTTTATTTGTTTCAGCTACACCTGCGCCTTTAGAACTAGAATTAAGCAAAGAAAATATTTTTTATCAAATCATGCGTCCAACAGGACTTTTAGATCCTAAAATAGAAATCAAAGATAGTGAAAATCAAGTAGAAATTTTATACGATGAAGCTAAAAAAGTTATAGAGCGTAATGAAAGAGTTTTAATAACTGTTTTAACTAAAAAAATGGCTGAAGAGCTTAGTAAATACTACTTAGAACTTGGCTTAAAAGTAAAATACATGCATTCAGAAATTGACGCAATAGAGCGTAATGAAATCATCCGTGGTTTAAGAAGTGGTGCTTTTGATATTTTAATCGGGATTAATCTTTTAAGAGAAGGACTTGACTTGCCTGAAGTTTCTCTTATAGCTATTATGGATGCAGATAAAGAAGGCTTTTTAAGAAGCACCACTGCACTCATTCAAACGATGGGACGTGCTGCTAGAAATGTCAATGGAAAAGTATTGCTTTTTGCCAAAAAAGTCACAAAATCCATGCAAGAAGCTATCGATACTACCAATGAAAGAAGGGCTTTACAAGAAGCTTATAATAAAAAACACAACATCACACCAACCTCAGTAAAAAGAAATATAGAAGAAAGTTTAAAACATGAACTTGAGCAAGGAGAAATTTATCGCAAAGGCAAAGAACTTGAAAAAATGCCTGCAAAAGAACGCGCCAAAATAGTAAAAGAATTAAGAAAACAAATGCTAGAAGCGGCTAAAAATCTTGAATTTGAAAAAGCAGCAATGCTTAGAGATGAGATTAATAAATTAAGAACTTTATAATCCCTTAAAAATAAGGGATTATTTATTTGCTCTTTCTATATACTCTCCACGCACAGTATCAACACGGATTACTTCTCCTTCTAGTACATGGAAAGGAATTTGCACTACTGCACCTGTTTCTAAAGTAGCTGGTTTTTTGTTTGAGCCTTGAGTGTCACCTTTGAAATTTGGTGCTGTTTCGATAATTTTAAGCTCCATTACTTGAGGTACTTCCACACCGATTGCTTTTCCATTGTGAAATAAAACATCCACCATGGTTCCATCAAGCATCCATTTTTTAGCTTCACCCACATCTTCATCGCTAATTGCAACTTGCTCATAAGTTTGAGTATCCATAAATTGACAATTTTCACCATCATCATATAGATATTGCATTTGTTTTTCTTCTAAATTTGGAGATTCACATTTATCTCCTGCATGGAAAGTTTTTTCTAAAACCTTACCATCGATAAAAGATTTAATTTTAATACGTACAAAAGCAGGACCTTTTCCTGGTTTTACGTGTTGATATTCTACGATTTTAAAAGGAATACCATCAATTTCTATTTTTAAACCTTTTTTTAAATCTCCCATTCCATAAGAAGCCATATATTTTCCTTAATTTTAAAATTAAAAAATAATTGTAACAATTAAGGCTTATAAAAAGCCTTAAATTTCTGCATATTCTGCAAAAATACAAGCATCAACAGCTCTTAATTCTTCAAGCAAAGCTTTTGAAATTTTTGCATCAAGCAAAATCACAGCTAAAGCTTTTCCAAAACCATTTCTACCAAGTCTAAAATCAGCTATATTGACATTATTTTTAGCTAAAATTCCACTAACATTAGCAATAACCCCTGGTATGTCATTATTGTTTAAAATTATCATTTTCCCTTTTGGTTTAAAATCTACATCAAAACCATTTAGCTCTACTATCCTTTGTTCATTTTCGCCAAAAATAGTTCCTGAGATAGAAAGGCTGGAATTATCTGTGATTACCTTTATGGTGATTTTATTACTATAGCCACTACTTGGTAAAATACAAGAAGAAAGTTCCACGCCCTTATCTTTAGCTACAAAATGTGCGTTAATATAATTAATATTTTCACCTAAAATTCCTCTTAAAACACTCACTGTTGCAAAAGTTAGCAAAGACTCATTATACTCACTAATTTGTCCTTCACTTTCAAGCTTAATCGCTTTAATGGGAGTTTTATCAAGCTGAGCAGCCAAAAAGCCCATTTTTGAAATAAGCTCAATATAAGGTGCTACAAAACTTGGTAAATCTTCAGTTTTAATTGGTAAATTTAAAGCATTAGGATAAGAAATTCCTCTTGCAGCATTTAAAGCCTGCTCACATGCTTGGATAGCTATATTTTCTTGACTTTCTAAGGTATTTGCACCAAGATGAGAAGTAACAGAAACATTTTCAAAGTCTAAAAATGGATGATTAGTTGCGGGTTCTTTATTAAACACATCGATACCAAGCCAAGCTATTTTACCACTTTTTAATCCCTCACACAATGCATCTTCATTATAAAGACCACCTCTAGCACAATTTATCAATCTTACACCATCTTTCATTTTAGAAATTTCTTCAAAAGAAATCATATCTGTTGTTTCTTTTGTTTTTGGTGTATGTATGGTAATAAAATCACTTTGAGTTAAAATTGTATCTAAAGAATTCACGCACTCAATACCCAAATCAGTCATTTTAGAAGCTACCACATAAGGATCATAAGCTATAACTTTCATACCAAAAGCTTTTGCGCGTACAGCTACTCTTGAACCTATATTACCAAAACCTATAACCCCTAAAGTTTTGTTCATAAGTTCAACACCATACCACTTTTCCCTTTCCCATCTTCTTTGTATTTTTAAAAAATTATGAGCATTGACAAAAGATCTTGCAGAACATAATAGATGATTCATAGTAAGTTCAACTGCTGCTATGGTATTAGCCGTTGGCACATTCATAACTATAATGCCTTTTTTAGAGCATTCATCTATATCAACATTATCAACCCCAACGCCTGCTCTAACTAAAGCTTTTAAATTAGAACATGCATTGATAAATTTCAAATCCACATCTGTTGAACTTCTAGTAATAGCCACATCTACATCACTTAATTTTGTTAAAAGCTCATCTTTAGGTAAATGTGCTGCTTCAATAAGTTCTACATCATCAGCTTTTCTTAAAAGCTCCACACCCTTGTCTAATATTGCATCACATACAATAATTTTTTTCATAACCAAACCTCCTTTAATTTTGCATTTATGTTGTAAATTTTTAATTTGTCGATCAGTGCGTTTAAAACTTTTTCATTATTTGTATCTAAATAAATTGCCACTTCATCTTTGCTTTGTGTTAAAGTATATTTGATAAAAAAAGAATGCAATGTTTGCTTTAAACAAAACATAGAATAAACATCATTTTTATTTACATCAAGCATATAAAATTTTTGTTTTGGTTTTACTACAGAATCATCCATATTAAAACTCATATAAAATTCATTTGCCGCTGGAGAAAAATCATTAATTTTAAGATTTGAAAGCTTATCTTGCCAAGTTTGTGGCAATTCCTTTTTTATTTCATCAAAAGAATATTTAACATTTTGTGAGATAGGTAAATTTCCAACATTTACATATCTCACCATAAAAACAAAAGCAACAATCAAAGCTAGGCTTAAAAAGCCTAAAATACCATAAAGGGTATATTTTTTCATTTGTTATTAAGAAAGTTGATCTTTGATAATATCACCTAAAGTTACTTTATCATTATCATTGATTTCGTTTAACGCTTCTCTTTCTTTCATTCTTGCAAGACTTTTTACGCTTAAACGAATTCTATTTTTCTTTTCATCAATGAAAACAATCAAAGCTTCTATTGTATCGCCTACTTTTAAACTTGAAAAATCAATATTACCCAAATCTTCTTTGTGAATTAGCGCATCAACACCCTCTTCAAGCTCTACAAAAACTCCAAAATCTTTAATATCTCTAATTTTTCCCGAGATAATATCATTTACTTGGTGTTTTTGTGCATAAACTTGCACAGGACTTTTTTGCAATTCTTTAGTGCTTAAAGAAATTTTTTGATTTTCTTTATCTAGCTTGATGATTTTAACTTCTATAACATCACCAACTTTATACATATCTTTGCATTTATCGTTTCTATTCCATGAAGCGTCTTCATTGTGCAATAAACCTTCTAAGTTTGCAATTTTTACAAAGGCGCCAAAATTAGTTACAGAAGTAACACTACCTTTTACCACATCACCTACTTTGTGTGATTTTAAAAACTCATCAAAAGGTTTTGCTAATAAATTTTTTAAAGAAACTCTAAGTCTTCTTTCTTTAGCATTAATCTCAATTACTTCCACATCAAGCTCTTGGCCTTCACTAATATAATCTTTTGGATTTTTAGCATTTTTATCCCAAGAAATTTCACTTATATGTAAAAATCCCTCTATATCATTTCCCAAATCAACAAAAGCACCATATGGCTCTATATTTGAAACTGTAACCTTAATAGTGTCACCAACCTCTAAACCATCTTTAATTTCATCCCAAGGATCAGGCATAGCAAGTTTGATAGATAAAGAAAGATGTTTTTTATCTTTATCATATTTAATCACTTTTACAGGAACCTTATCACCCTCATTATATAATGAACTAGGATTTACTGGCCCTTTATAAGAAATTTCACTATAGTGAACCAAACCATCAACACCGCCTACATCAACAAACATACCATAGGTAGTGATTTTTTTAACAACACCTTCTATAATTTCTTCTTGATTTAACACATTTGAGATAATCTCTTTGCGTTTTTTTCTTTCTTCATCTACTATTTTTTTTCTAGAAACTACTATGCTTTGAGCTTCTTTATCTATTTTGATGATTTTAACTTTGAAAGTTTTATTGATGATGTTATTTGAATCTTTAAAGCTACTTTGTGATTTTGGCAAGAAAAATTCTACTCCATTTTCATCCACAGCCACAAAACCGCCTCTATTTTTACCAATGATTTTCACATCAAACATACTTTCATCATCTTTATAATTATCAATAAATTCTTTAACTTTTTGCTTTCTTAAAGCTTTTTTATGAGAAAGTAAAGATCTGCCACCGCGAGAACCCACTATAGCAACTTCTAATGTATCGCCTTCTTTGAAGATAAATTCGCCTTTGTCGTTTTGAATTTCTTCTATTGCTAAAATACCTTCTGATTTTTGCCCTACATTTACAAATACTTCATCGCCTTTAATCGCGACAATTATACCCTGTGTAGTTGCCTCCTCATCAGACTTAAAAGATTCTTCAAGCATTTGCTCAAAATCTTCTTCTATGATAATATCCTCTAGTCTGTTTTGAACTTTTTTGTTCACCTCGCTCATCGTGGTCCTTTGTTTTAAATTTTAATTCTTGATTATAGTATTGTTTTCTTTAAACTTAGTTAATTTTGGTATATTCTTTGATTTTTTCCAAAACCAAATCAATCACCCAATCCGGTGTAGAAGCACCTGCACTAATACCGCATTTTTCTTTGCCACTAAACCATTCTTTTTGAATTTCTTTTTCATTTTCGATTAAATAGCTATCCTCGCAGTAATTTTTTGCTATTAAAAAAAGTTGCTTAGTATTAGCTGAATTTTTTCCTCCAACTATTATCATTACATCACTTTTTTTAGCAAGCTCATTGATTGCTTCTTGATTTTTAAAAGTCGCATCACATATGGTATTAAAAACACGCACTTCTTTAACTCTAAGCATTAAAAAATTCACAATCTCCATAAATTTTTCTATCTTTTTTGTAGTTTGTGATACCACTGCAATTTTAGAAGGCAATTTAATATCAAGCAACTCTTTTTCATCAAGCACTACATAAGCCTTAGTACTTACATAACTTCTCACCCCTTTTACTTCAGGATGATTTTCATCTCCAAAAATTACAACTTCATAGCCTTCATTGCTCATTTGCTCACAAATTTTTTGAGGTTTAGTCACAAAAGGACAAGTTGCATCAAAAATTTCTATATCTTTTTGTTTTAATTTTTCTAAATCTTGCTTTGTAATACCATGGGTTCTAATGATAGCTTTTTTTTCTGTGCTTAATTCATTGATATCATTTAATGTTTTAACATTATAATTTTTCCAAAGTCTTGTGATTTCTTCATTATTATGGATTAAAGGACCTATGGTAGCTGCATCTTTAATCTGTTCAGCCTTTTTAATAGCTCTTTTTACCCCAAAACAAAATCCATAGCTTTTTGCTAGTTCAATCTCCAATTTTAGCTCCTATTTGCTTTAAAATCTCAATAAAATTTGGAAAAGAAGTTTTAATACATTCACTATCATCTACTTCCATTCCACATCTTAAACCTAAAATTAAAAAACTCATCGCAATTCTATGATCTCCAAAGCTTTCTATTTTAGCACTTTTAGCTTCGCCGCCTTCTACTTCAAAACCATCTTCAAATTCTTTTACCTTTATGCCACATTTTTGCAAATTTAATACAATTGATTTGATTCTATCGCTTTCTTTTACGCGCAATTCTTCAGCATTTTTTATAACGCTTTTTCCCTTTGCACAAGCAAAAGCTATAGCCAAAGCTGGAATTTCATCAATCAACCATGCGATATTTTCACTCACATTTACCGCCTTTAAAGGCGCACTTTCAACACAAATTTCTCCAATACTTTCAAAATCTTCATTGGTGATATTATAAGTGATCTTTGCACCCATTTTTTCTAAAATTTTAAAGGCTTCAATGCGTGTTTTATTTAACAAAACATTTTTTAAAACTACTTTTGAATGAGGTAAAATACAAGCAGCTAAGGCAAAATAAAAGGCCGATGATGGATCATTTGGCACACATACTTCAAATGCTTTTAATTTTTCTTTTAAAGGATTGATTTTGATAAAAGTTTTTTCCTCATTTAGATATTCAATACAAGCTCCCATTTTATTAAGTATAATCTCACTATGATCTCTTGAAAGCTCAATTTCTTTAAAATAACTTTCTTTTTTGGCAAATAAAGCTGCTAAGATTAAAGCTGATTTTACCTGAGCTGAAGCAATATTACTACTAAAATCAAAACCATCCAACTTAGCTCCTTGTATACAAATAGGTGCTAAATTTGCATTAGCTCTTCCATAAATTTTAGCCCCTAAACTCATCAAAGGCTCACTTACACGTCTCATCGGCCTAGCATTTAAATAACAATCCCCACTAAGTACAAAAATTTCATCTTCAATAGCGCTTAAAAGACCTATTAAAAGTCTCATAGCTGTACCTGAATTGCCACAATCTAAAACACAATTTGGAGATTTTATATATTTTGGAGCTTTAATGCAAATTAATCCATCAATTTCTTCAACCTCAGCTCCCAAAGCTTGAATAATTGCTAAAGTATGTAAAGTATCTTGTGCTTTTAAATAATTTTTAATTTTGCAAGTTCCTTGAGTGAGTAAAGAAAAGATAGCAAAGCGATGAGATATAGACTTATCAGAAGCTATATCTTCAAGCTCTGCTCTAAAAGAACCAATAGGACTGATTTTCATCGAAGTTTTAAACCATGCTCATCATCTAAAGCTTTGATGATTTTATCAATATATTCAAGGATAATATTATCTTCTAAGGTTTTTTCAAAATCTCTAAATACTAAATTAATAGTCAAGCTATAAAAATCGCCTAAATTCTCATCTGTGTATAAATCTACTACTCTAAAACTTTCTAATCTTTCAATATCTAATTTAGCAATAGTGTGTTTGATTTTTTCATATTCAAAACCCTTAGGTATAACTATACTTAAGTCCCTGCTCATAGATGGAAATTTAGAATAAGCTTTAGCGGTTTTAAAGTCTTGTTTTAAGCCTTCTAAATCAAGCTCACAAATATAAGTTTTAACCAGATCTCTTTTATTTTCTATACTTAAATGCACTCTACCTATAAACCCTACACGCTTGCCGTTTTTATATACATTTGCTTGCTCATATGGGCTTAAAAATGTATATTCTGATTTTTGCAAACTAAACTCACCTATAATGCTCTTTAATTCTGCTAAAAAAGTATAAAAATCTACCAAAACAAGCTTGGCTTTATTTGTGATTTTAGCTTCTTCTTTGTAGCCACTAAAGATCATTGCAAATTTAGCATGCTCGTTTGAAAACTCATCAAAAACACTGCCGCACTCAAAAAGTTTGATTTTCTTTTTTGAATTTCTTAGATTAAAGCTTGCTGCATTTAAAAGATGATTTATCAAAGTACTTCTTAAAGTATTAAGCTCATTGGTGATAGGATTAATAAGCTTATTTTTAATACATTTAAATCCTAATTGACTTAATTCTTCTTCATTATCTAAAACATAATGCACGCTTTCAAAATATCCATTACTACTTGCTTTTAATCTTAAATTTTTAAGCTCTTGATAATCAAAATATACTTTATTTAAGCGATTTTTTTCTTTAAATTCTAAAGCTTTTGATGGGATATTGTCAATGCCAATAATTCTTACTATCTCTTCACTAATATCAGCTATATTTGCTATATCACTGCGATGAAGTGGGATTTTGATATTAAATTGTTCATCATTTACCACACTTATTTCAAAGCCTAGTTTTTTAAGAATTTTTACTAAATTATTTTTATCTATAGGCATACCAATGATTTTATCAATCTCTGCACCAAAAATACCAATAATATTTGCTTCATTTTCTTTAAAAACTTGTTGACTTCCTGAAAAAACACCCATCGCGCTAATTTTTAAGCACTCATTAAATAAATACTCCATTCCCAAAGAAAGCTTAGGCTCACTACCTCTTAAAGAACGATATATAGTGTCATTTTTCTTTTTATAAAAGGCTATTGCATTTGCTATAGTTTGAGGATGAGTATAGCTTGCTTCTATAATGATGATTTTACTTTCATCATTGATTTTAAATTTATCTTCTTGCTCTATACCTGCTAAAGCAATCAATTCATCTTTATAATAAACTCCATATTCTCCATGTTCTTGAGTTTTAATTTCTAAGATAATCTTTTCATCGATTTGACATTCTTTACAAAGCTTATGAAAATCATAAGCACAAAAAATCACTCCACTTGCATGAGTTGCATAAGTTAAAAGATTTTCTATGTTGTTGTTTTTATATAATTCAATCAAAGCAAGACGAATTTGTATCGTAATATTTAGCTTAAATTCTTCTTTAATCTCTAATGCTTTATAAGCAAAAAAGCCTTCAACATCGCTTTGATTTTTAATACTTAGTATTCTTCCTATACCTACGCTATTTTCACTTTCTTTTAAAGGATTTAATTCTTTTAAATTTAAATCAAGTGCTGCACTTAAATCTCTAGCAACACCATATAAACTCAAGCAATCTCCGCGATTTGGAGTAAGTTCTATTTCAATTAATTCATCATTAAAAAGTTCATAATCATTTAAGGCTTTTCCTAGAACTAATTCCCCCATGCTTTCATCTAAAACCATAATACCTTCATTGCTTTTTCCAAAACCAAGCTCACTAGAAGAGCAAATCATACCCATAGATTCAACTCCTCTAAGTTTGGCAGGTTTTATCTCAAGTCCATTTGGAAGCACTGCACCCACTAAAGATACGGCTACAAATTGATCTTTATCAACATTTTTTGCCCCACAAACAATTTGTAAAATTTCATTCCCAACATCTACTTTACAAATATTCAATTTATCTGAATTTTCATGTTTAACTTTTTCTAAAACCTTACCTACTACAACTTTTTGAGGAGCTTTAACACTTTTGAAACTATCAACTTCTAATCCTATAGAATTTAAAGTATTTACTATAGTTTGTGTTGATATTTCACTTAAGTCAATCCATTCATTTAACCAATTTCTACTAATAATCATCTAAATTGCTCCAATAATCTTAAATCACCTTCAAACATAGAACGCAAATCAGGAATTTTGTGTAAAAGCATGGCAAAACGCTCCACACCCAAACCAAAAGCATAGCCACTTACATTTTTATAACCAACAAATTTATAAACATTAGGATCAACAACGCCACATCCTAAAACTTCAAGCCATCCTGTTTGCTTACAAACCCTACATCCACAACCTTTACAAAACACACAAGAAATATCTACTTCAGCAGATGGCTCTGTAAAAGGAAAAAAACTAGGTCTAAAACGCACTTTTACATCACCAAACATATGTTTTAAAAAATGTTCTAGCATATCTTTTAAATTTGCAAAATTGACTTTATCTCCCTCTTCTACCACAAGTCCTTCCACTTGATGAAACATAGGCGTATGGGTAATATCAAAATCTCTTCTAAAAACTGCACCTGGTGCTATCATTCTAATAGGTGGCTTTTGAGATAGCATAGTTCTAATTTGCACTGGAGAAGTTTGAGATCTAAGCAAGGTTTTATCTTCAAAATAAAAAGTATCTTGCATATCTCTTGCAGGATGATTTTGTGGTAAATTTAATGCTTCAAAATTATGAAAATCATCCTCAATCAAAGGCCCTTTTTCTATACTGAAATTTAAAGCTGTAAAATATTCTATGATTTTATCCATAGTTTGCATGATTGGGTGCAAAGCACCAGCATTTGAAGTTTCATCAAAAAAGCTAAAATCTTGCACATCTTGTTTCATTTTTTCATTTAAAGCTTTTTCTTCTAGTTCTTTTAATTTTATTTGATAAGCTTCATTAAATTCATCTCTTGCTTTATTTAAACCATTAGCAAATTCTTTTTTTTCTTCACCTTGCAAATCTTTTAACTTTGCAAATTCTAAAGTCAAAATACCTTTTTTTCCCAAAACACTTACTTTTATATTTTCAAGTTCTGCTAAAGTATTTGCAGAAGCAATTTTTTCTAACATATCTTGCAATTTTAGCTCCAACTAAATTTTTTTTAAACATTCTAATGTAAAATTATTTAAAATTAGCAAAAATAATAAAAAAAGGACTATTAAATGAGAGAAAAAACCGTATTTGAATTAATCGTAGAAGGAAAAATTCCTGCTAATAAAGTTTTAGAAAGTGAAAAATTTTTAGCTTTTCATGATATCAATCCTAAAGCACCTATTCATATTTTAATCATTCCAAAAGAACATTTTGAAAACTTTCAAGAATTAAGACCTGAATTAATGAGCGAAATGACACAATTTATCCAAGAACTAGCTACTCTTTTAGGACTAGATAAAAGTGGGTATAGATTAATCACAAATTGTGGAAAAAATAGCGGACAAGAAGTTTTTCATTTACATTTTCATATGTTAGGTGGATTTGAGCTTCCAAAAAATAAAGAAACCCAAATCAATCCTGAATCACTATTCTAAAAAGAGCTTAACTCTTTTTAGATAGCAGGACCAGCTAATTTAAATTCTGCTCCTTCTTTTACATCTTCATAGCGTTTGAAATTTTCTATAAACATTTTCGCAAGCTTTAATTTAGTTTCTTCATAAGCTTTTTTATCCTCCCAAGTATTAATAGGATTTAATAGCTTACTTTCTACACCTGCTAATTCTTTTGGAACTGCAAGATTAAATAAATCATAGTTTTCAAACTCACAATTTTGTATGCTACCATCTAAAATCGCATTAATGCAAGCTCTAGTAGCTTTTATACTCATTCTTTTACCTACACCATAAGCTCCACCGCTCCAACCGGTATTTACCAAATAAACATTCACATTATGCTTGCTAATTTTTTCACCCAAAAGTTTTGCATAAATAGTTGGGTGTAATGGCAAAAACACTTCCCCAAAACAAGCCGAAAAAGTCGCAACAGGCTCAGTAATACCTCTTTCAGTTCCTGCTACTTTAGCAGTATAACCACTTAAAAAATAATACATTGCTTGTTCTTTACTAAGCTTACTAACCGGAGGTAAAACACCAAAAGCATCTGCTGAAAGGAAAATGATATTGCTAGGATGACCCGCACTAAGGCTTGGCTCGTGATTTAAAATATGTTCTATCGGATAAGAAACTCTAGTATTTTCAGTTTTAGAACCATCATTAAAATCAACACTTAAATCATCTTTTAAAACTACATTTTCTAAAAGTGCATTTTGCTTTATAGCTCCATAAATTTCTGGCTCACTTTGAGGGTCAAGATTGATACATTTTGCATAACAACCTCCTTCAAAATTAAACACACCCTCATCATCCCAACCATGCTCATCATCGCCTATTAATTTTCTTTTTGGATCGGTTGAAAGAGTGGTTTTGCCTGTACCGCTAAGCCCAAAGAAAAGCGCCACATCGCCTTTTTCTCCGACATTAGCACTACAATGCATAGGAAGTTTATTTTCTAGTGGAAGCCAATAATTCATCATAGAAAAAATTCCTTTTTTCATCTCTCCGCCATACCAAGTCCCACCAATTACTGCTATATTTTTTTCTATGTTAAAAATTACAAAAACCTCTGAATTTAAACCATCTTTTTCATAGTCTTCATTCACACATTTACAAGCATTATATACCACAAAATCAGGCTTAAACTCTTTAAGATCTTCTTCTTTTGGGCGAATAAACATATTTTTTACAAAATGCGCTTGCCATGCAATTTGTGTCACAAAACGCACAGCTTTACGACTTTTTAATGAAGCCCCACAATATGCATCTTGAATATAAATATCACTATTACTAAGTTGCTTTTTAGCTTTTGCTAAAAGTTTTTCAAATAATTCCTCACTAATAGGCTGATTAATCTTACCCCAAGCAATATATTTTTGTGAAGGATCTTGTTTTACAAAATATTTATCCTTAGGACTTCTTCCGGTAAAAATTCCCGTATCCACACTAAAGGTACCATTTTTAGTACATACACCTTCATTATTATTTTTTTCGTGTTTTAAAAGCTCATCATAGCTAAGATTATGAAAAACTTGTCCGATGTTTTCTAAACCTAAATTTTCTAAACCTATCATTTTTGCCTCCTTATTTATAAGTCATTAAAGCTTGGCCTTCACTTACACTCTCACTAGCATTTACCAAAAGTTCTGCGATTTCTCCATCTTTACTTGCACTAACTTCAATCTCCATTTTCATAGCTTCAAGTACAGCTACAACTTGCCCTGCTTTTACACTATCATTTTCTTTGACTAAAATTTTAAATACATTTGCATTCATACTCGCAACGATGGCATTAGCACTATCATCTACTTGCGCCTTTTTCACTTCTGTTTTGTCTGAATTTACCTTGACAGCACTTTTAACATTAACATCTCTATCAAAACCTGCACTTACTTCTACATGGTATTTGTTACCATTAACTGAAACAGTAAATTGATTTTCATTAACAAGACTTGGTTTTAATTTGCTATTTTTTCTAACATTAACCTTAGCTTCGCCTTTTAAGAAAGCTATACCTTTTTCTTTGCAAGCTGCAACGATAAAAATATTTTCTTCACTTGTTTCTAAATTTTCTTTTTCTAATAAGTTTTTAATATAAGCTATACTTTTACTCTCATCTGCATCAGCAATATCTGTGGCTAATTTTGTAGTTGGTTCTAATTTTAATTGCTCACTTGCAAGCTTAATTACTCCAGGATCTGGAGCAACAGGAGTTTTTCCAAAATATCCTAAAACCATCTTACCATACCCATCTGCTATTTTTTTCCAAGGTCCAAACATTACATTATTAAAAGCTTGTTGGAAATAAAACTGCGATACAGGAGTAACCGAAGTGCCATAACCACCTTTTTCTACCACTTCTTGCATAGCTTTTATAACTTGAGGAAATTTATCTAAAATATTATTATCTCTCATCATTTGTGTATTAGCAGTTAATGCTCCACCTGGCATAGGTGAAAAAGGTATTAAAGGATTTACAGCTGTTGCTTCAGGTGGTAGAAAATAATCTTTTAAACAATCTTTTAGCACTTCTTCGTATTTTAAAATTTTTTCTTCATCTAAACCAAGATCAAAATTACTTCCCTTTAGAGCATGAAGCATGGTTAAAATATCAGGCTGAGAAGTACCACCACTAACAGGAGCTGCAGCTAAATCTATACCATCAACACCTGCTTCTAAAGCTGCTAAATAGCATGCTATGCTTACCCCTGCAGTTTCATGCGTATGTAATCTTATATGCATATTTTCAGGCAAGTTTTTTCTAGCCATTTTAATAACTTCATAAATTTTATTTGGATTTGAAGTTCCACTTGCATCTTTAAAACAAATACTATCAAAAGGAATTTGTGCTTGTAGGATTTCTTTTAAAATTCTTTCATAAAAAGGTACATCATGTGCACCTTTACATTTTGGAGGTAAATCCATTAAAGTAATAGTAATTTCATGTTTTAAACCATGCTTAACTATACACTCTCCACTAAATTTCAAATTATTTACATCATTTAATGCATCAAAATTTCTTATGGTAGTTGCACCATGCTTTGCAAACATTTTTGCATGCAAGTCAATAATTTCTTTACTACCTGTATCAAGTGCTACGGTATTAACCCCTCTTGCAAGAGTTTGTAAATTTGCTTCTTTTCCAACGATGGCTCTAAATTTATCCATCATTTCAAAGGCATTTTCATTTAAATAAAAAAATAAGCTTTGAAATCTAGCTCCACCACCAAATTCAAAATGCTTAATGTCTGCTTCTTTGGCTGCTTCTAGGGCAGGAAAAAAGTCATTCATTAAAACTCTAGCACCATAAACAGATTGAAAACCATCTCTAAATGTGGTATCCATTACATCAATTAATTTTTTAGCCATAATTTTTCCTTATTTTTACATCTTTGCAATTATAACTCTACTTTCTTAAAAAATAAATTTATAAAATTTGATTTAACATAATGATAATAATCGCAATAGGTGCAACAAATCTAAGCAAAAAATACCATACTTCAAAAACAGCTTTACTCATAAATTTAGAAAATAAATTATAAATTTTTATTTTATCTACAAAAAATCCTACAAAAATAGCACTTGCAATAGCTCCAAGTGGGAGCATAAAATTAGAAGTTAATTTATCCAAAATATCAAAAAAACTTAAACCAAAAAAGCTAAAGCTAGCTCCATAACTAGCACTAAAAGATAAAATACAACTTATTCCCAAAAGAAAAACTACAAAACCTATAAAAACCAAAGCTTTTTTTCTTGAAATTTTATATTCATTCACAAGATAAAAAGTAAAAGGTTCTATCATAGAAACTGCTGAAGTAATTCCTGCAAAAAATAAAGCCAAGAAAAAATAAAAGGCTAAAAAATGCCCAAAAATAGTGCCTAAATTAGAAAACAAAGTTGTTAAAGATATAAATACAAGTCCAGCACCTTCTGCGGGATTAGCATTAAATTTAAATATAAAAGTAAAAACAATAAGCCCCATCATCAAACCTATACTGATATTTAAAAGCACAATTACAATTGAACTTGTAATTAAATTTGTATCATCTTTTAATGAAGCTGCATAAGTGGTAATACAACCTATACCTAAACATAAAGTAAAAAAAGCAAGACCTAAAGCTGTTAAAACAGAGTTTAAACTAAGCTTAGTAAAATCAGGATAAAACAAATAAACAAAAGCTTCCTTAAAACCATCTTGAAAAAAACAATACACTAGCATTAAAACAAGCATGATAAACAAACTTGGCATAATCCAAACATTAAGTTTTTCTATACCACTTTTAACCCCTCTTGAAACAACAAATAAAGTAAGAAAAAAAGCAACTAAAAAATACAAACTACTTTCTAAAATACTATTTTGTATTAAATTTCCAAATAAAGCTCCTGCTTCTTGAGTATTGCTAGGTAAATAATAAATCGAAGTTATCATGTATTTTAAAACCCAACCCATAATAACAAGATAAAAAGATAATACAAAAATTCCACCGAGCATAAAAAATCCAGCAAATTTCCATTTTTGAGCATATTTAGTTGCTAAGCTTTTATAAGCATTTACAGGATCACTTTGACTTAATCTTCCCATGGCAATTTCAGCCAAAAATACACAAAATCCTATACTAATAGTCAAAAGCAAATACAAAAGCACAAAAGCAAAACCACCATTTTGGCCTACTAAGGTTGGAAATTTCCAAGCATTTCCAAGCCCTATAGCCCCGCCCGCTACTGCTAATACAAAACCTATTTTAGAAAATTTATCATTCATTTTAATACCTTAGAAAAAAAGCTGTCTAGCCATGATTAAAATCACCGCTAATGGAGAAATATATCTTAAAAAAATATACCAAATTTCAAAATACACCCCGCGCATAAAGGGACGAAATAAAATTTGTAAAGCTTCTTTTTTAAGCACAAAACCCACAAAAAATGCTGTAATTAAAGCAGAAATTGGCATTAATAAATTTTGTATGAAAAAGTCTAAAATATCAAAAAAACTTTTTCCAAAGAAATTTAAACTTGGCGCACTTACATGATAAAAAGAAAGTATAGATAAACTTCCAAGAAAATAAACAATCATACCCACAAAAACCAAAGCTTTTTTTCTTGAAATTTGATAACGATTTATAAGATAAAAGGTAAAAGGTTCTATCATGGAAATAGCTGAAGTAATTCCTGCAAAAAACAATGCAATAAAAAAGGCTATGGCTAAAATATTTCCCAAAAATCCTAACTTTGCAAAAAGTGTTGTTAATGATATAAATATAAGTCCTGGTCCTTGTTGAGTAGGATCAGCTCCAAATTCAAATATAAAAGTAAATACAATAAGCCCCATCATTAAACCAATAATAGTATTAATAATGATAATATTTAAAGCACTGCTTATAAAATTTGTTTTATCGGGCAAACTTGCTGCATAAGTTAAAATCACACATACGCCCAAAGACATACTAAAAAATGCAAGCCCTAGTGCATCTAATATAGAATTAACACTTAATTTTGAAAAATCAGGCACGAATAAAAACTCACTCGCTTTAGAAAAACCATCCATGCTAAAAGAATATCCAAGCATTAAAATAAGCAGTATAAATAAGCTTGGCATCATCCAAACATTGAGTTTTTCTATACCACTTTTAACACCTTTTGATACTACATAAAAAATAACTATAAATACAAAAGTAAAACATATAAATTGAGATAAAACATCATTAGAAAGTAAATTTCCAAAAATAGCTCCTGCTTCATTTGTATCTTTAGGCAATTCAAAAAACCCAAAATAAGCATATTTTGCTATCCAACCTATAACAACACTATAAAAAGACACTAAAATAATAGCACCAAGCATAAAAAATCCCGCAAATGACCAAGCTTTTTTGTTTTTTGGCGCTAAAGTATGATAAGCATTTACAGGATCTTTTTCACTAAGTTTTCCTATGCTAAGTTCTGCTAAAAATATCACAAAAGCCACACCCAAGGTTAAAAGTAAATACACCACTACAAAAGCTGATCCGCCATTGTTACCCACTAAAGTTGGAAATTTCCAAGCATTTCCAAGCCCAACAGCTGAACCTGCCACTGCTAATACAAAACCTATCTTAGAAAATTTTTCATTCATCTTTTAACCTTAAAAAAATAATTGTTTTACCATGATTAAAATCACCGCTAAAGGTGAAATATATCTTACAAAAAAATACCAGCACTCAAAATATTTACCCCTCATATAAGGATAAAATAAAGTTTGCAAAGCTTCTTTTTTAAGCACAAAACCTACAAAGATTGCCCCAAATAATCCACCTAAAGGCATCATTAAATTTGAAGCAATAAAATCTAATATATCAAAAAAACTTTTTCCAAAAAATTCTAAAGAATCTTTACTCCACTCAATTCCTGATAAAATACACAAACTTCCCAAAAAATATACAATGAAAGCTATAAAAATCAAAGCTTTTTTTCTTGTAAAATTATAAGAATTGATTAAATAAAAAGTTAAAGGCTCTATCATGGAAACTGCTGAAGTAATCCCTGCAAAAAACAATGCAATAAAAAAAGCCACAGCTAAAATATTTCCTAAAGGTAAAAAACCGATTGGATCAATATTTGAAAACAAACTCATTAAAGATACAAAAATCAAACCTGGACCTTGCTGAGCTGGATCTCCATTAAATTCAAATATAAAAGTAAATACAATAAGCCCCATCATAATACCAATAATAATATTAATAATAATAATATTAATAGTACTTGTAATAAAATTTGTTTTATCTGATAAACTTGCAGAATAAGTTATAATCGAGCCCACTCCAATAGATAAAGAAAAACAAGCAAGCCCCAAAGCACTCAAAAACGCTCCTACCCCAAGCTTGGAAAAATCCGGAGAAAACAAAAACTCACTCGCTTTAGAAAAACCATCCATGCTAAAAGAATATCCAAGCATTAAAATAAGCAGTATAAATAAGCTTGGCATCATCCAAACATTGAGTTTTTCTATACCACTTTTAACACCTTTTGATACTACATAAAAAATAACTATAAATACAAAAGTAAAACATATAAATTGAGATAAAACATCATTAGAAAGTAAATTTCCAAAAATAGCACCACTCTCTTCTATGCTTTTTGGCAAAGGAAAAAACCCAAAATAAGCATACTTCACAATCCATCCTATAATCACACTATAAAAAGAAACAATCAAAATAGCACCTATTAAAGAAAAGCCAACTATAGACCAAGCTCTTTTGTGTTTTGGTGCTAAAGTATAATAAGCATTTACAGGATCTTTTTCGCTAAGTTTTCCTATGCTAAGTTCGGCTAAAAATATCACAAAACCTACTCCCAAAGTCAAAAGGAGATACAAAAGTACAAAAGCTGAGCCTCCATTTTGCCCTACTAAAGTTGGGAATTTCCAAGCATTTCCAAGCCCAACGGCTGAACCTGCTACTGCTAACACAAAACCTATTTTAGAAAATTTTTCATTCATAAAAATAACCTTAAATTTATAAAACTATAAAAAACTTTTAATGTAGCTAAAAAAAACTTTAATTTGTTTTAAAATAGATATATTAATTTAAATTTCAATAATTTTAAAGCTATATTGATATATAATTTCGCTTTTATAAATCACGAGTAGGGATACGCAAGCCGAAAGGATTTAAATTTTTATAAGGAAAAACTATGAAAAAAATCGTATTTTTAATGCTAGCTTTAAGCGGTTTTGCATTTGCAGCTGAAGGTTCTATGAATCAATGGTTAGCTTCTTTTTCTATCTTAGCAGCAGGTTTAGGACTTGGTGTTGCAGCCTTAGGTGGTGCTATTGGTATGGGTAATACTGCAGCAGCAACTATAGCAGGTACTGCTAGAAACCCTGGTCTTGGTGGTAAATTAATGACTACTATGTTTATTGCTTTGGCGATGATTGAAGCTCAAGTTATTTATGCGCTTGTTATTGCTCTTATCGCTCTTTATGCTAACCCATTCCAAGCATTAGTAGCAGCTTAATTTAAAGCCCTATTTAGGGCTTTATGCGGTTATGGTGGAACTGGTAGACACGCCATCTTGAGGGGGTGGTGCGCTCAGCGTGTGCGAGTTCAAATCTCGCTAACCGCACCATTTTAAGGAAATTTAAAAAATGGCTTTTTATCTCTTAATTAGTGCAATAGCTTTTTTAATTCTTTTCTTTGCTATTAAAAAATACACCTTAAAATTAGACGAGCAAGCTTTACTTGAGCCTATAAAAAATGATATCTATCCTGAATTTTGTGATCTAATCAATGAAGAAATAAGAAATATCAAAAATAATCTTTTACAAAATACTTTTACACTTCAAAATGAAAATCATAAAGATGAATTTTTAGAAAATTTAAGCGATATGAGTAGAAAACTTAATCATATTCAAACCATGAATTTAAGTAAAAAAAATAGTGCTTTATGGGAAGAAACTCTTTTTGAGTTTTTGAAAGAGTTTGAAAAACTTAACGAGCAATACCTAAATAATGGTGAAAAAATCAATGATTCAATGAGAACTTCTTTGCAAGAAAAATTCTCTAATTTAACAAAAAACTAATATAAACAAATTATTTATTTTGAAAAACACTATATAATTTAAAATTATTTTATAAAGGGGTTTTATGTTTATCAACAAGAAAAAAATTAATGAACAAATTACTCAATTGGAGCAATCTAACCAAGCCTTTCAAGATATACTTAATGCTATAAGCAAAACCATGGCAATGATAGAATTCCAAACAGATGGAACCATCATTAGCGCCAATGAAAATTTTCTAAAAACCATGAATTACTCTCTAGATGAGATCAAAGGAAAACACCATAGTATGTTTTGCTTACCTGAGGTAGTAAAATCACAACGCTATGTTGATTTTTGGAGAGATTTAAAAAGTGGTAAATCGAGAAATGGGCTTTTTAGACGTATTGCAAAAGGTGGAAAAGACATTTATCTTGAAGCAAATTATCTCCCTATTTTAAACCAAAATAACGAAGTATATAAGGTTATTAAATTTGCTAATGATATCACTCAAAGACACTATGAAATGCTTGATCTAAAAAACACCATAGATGCGGCTAATCGTTCTATGGCTATTATTGAATTTAATCCTTATGGAGAAATTTTAAATGCTAATGAAAACTTCACTCAAACTATGGGTTACTCATTAAGTGAAATCAAAGGAAAACACCATAGTATGTTCTGTGAAGAAAAATTTAGAAATTCAAAAGAATATACAATTTTTTGGGAAGAATTAAGAAGTGGTAAATTTCAATCAGGAAAATTCATACGCTTTGGTAAAAATAACAAGCTAATCCATTTAGAAGCAAGTTATAATCCTATCAAAAATGATGATGGAGAGATTTACAAAGTTATTAAATTTGCAACAGATATTACTGAGCAAGTTGTAAGAGATGAGGAAAAATTAAAACTTATCAGCGAATTAGCTGAGCAAAATGATAATTTAACTCAAGAAGGTGATAGCGTCATAGAAAATACAGTTCAAAATATTCAAGGCATTGCTGATATGATGAATAATAGTAGTAATTTGGTTTCATCATTAAACGAGCAATCAGAAGAAATCAAAAATATTATTCAAACTATTAGCGATATAGCTGATCAAACTAATCTTTTAGCACTAAATGCAGCTATTGAAGCAGCGCGTGCAGGTGAGCATGGTAGAGGCTTTGCTGTAGTTGCTGATGAAGTTAGAAATCTAGCTGAAAGAACTGGACATTCAGTAAATGAAATTACTACTACCATTAATTCTATTAGAAATGTAACAGCTGAAGTAGTACAAAGTATAAAAGATGGCTTAAGTGGAGTAAATCAAAGTGTGGATTTAGCTAAAGAAGCTAGAGAGTGTATGGAAAAAATTAGAAATAGCTCAGCTCAAGTAGCACAAGCTATGCAAAATAAATAAAAAGTTTTTAGCTTAAATGCTAAAAACTTTTCCTGCTATAAAGCTTTTCTCTACCTTACCTTGTAAGATATCATTTACATATAAACCTTCCCCTTTAAAAGAAAGATTTTCATCAAATACAACCAAATCAGCATCAAATCCAATTTCTATTTTACCTTTGTTTAATCCCAAAAATTGCGCTTGATTATAACTTGTAAAATCACATAATTCTTTCCAAGTTAAAATACCTTCTTTTACTAAATATGTAAAACATAAACTCATATACATAGCTATGGCATTAACTCCAAAATCTGCTTCATCAAAAGCTGAATCTTTTTTAGTGCTAGGAGTATGTAAAGAACTTAAGAAAGTAATTTTTTTATTTTGAAGTAATTTTTTAAGGCTTATTAATTCATCTTTTGCTCTTAATGGAGGTAAAATTTTTGCTTGAGTGTTGAAATTTTCACATGTACTTTCATCTTTGATTAAATGATGGATTGAAATTTCACTATATTGATCATGCAATAATTCAAATGATCTTGCAATTGCTAAAGAACTAAAACAAGCTTTGTTTTTATAAAATTCCACTAGTTCTTTCATTTTTGCTACTTCACTAGTTTCAGCTATATCGCTAATTCCTATAAGTCCTAATTCAAAGCTTATTTGTCCATCATTCATCACTCCATGATCATCAAAACTCTCATCAAAACACTTTAAAAACACCGGAGTTGATTTCATATTAGCATATTGCATACATTGTCTTAAATAATTTGCTCCTAAAGTACTTGAAAGCTCTAAGCCTTTTGCGCCCATATCAATTAAGGTAGCAATATTTTTTAATTTTTCTGTTTTATCTAATACATTAATAGTAGGTAAAACATTAATATCTAAAGATTTTAATTTATCAAAATAAAGCGCATAGCCTTGAGTGTTAGCTTCTAAACTATCTTTTAAAACAATAGTCCCTACCCCACCTTTTAAGCATGCTTTTTCAAGATTATATAATTTATCTATACTAAATTCATTATCAAGCAAACTAACATTTAAATCAATAAACGAAGGAAGTAAAGTCTTACCTTCTATATCAACAATATGCTCATCATCATTTAAATCATTAGCAATTTGAGTGATTTTTCCATCTTCTATTTTAAGATCAAGCTTTTGCTCACCATAAATTTTTGCATTTTTGATAATCATGATATTTCCTCCTTTGATGACATCAAATCTTTCAAAGATTCCCAAGCATTCTTACCCTCTAACATTAAGACTACTTCATTAACAATCGGGGTATAAATTTGAAATTGTTTTGATAAAGAATGTATAGCATAAGCAGTTTGCACTCCTTCGGCTACCTCGCCAAGTTCCATTAAAATATCTTTTATATTTTTACCACTAGCCAAACTTAAACCTACTCTATAATTTCTTGATAGATTGCTTGAAGCTGTTAAAAATAAATCTCCAGCCCCACTAAGTCCTAAAAAAGTTTCTTCTTTAGCATTAAAAAATTGTCCAAAGCGGTGCATTTCCACCAAGCCTCTTGAAACCAAAGAAGCTCTTGCATTATTACCTAAATTTAAACCATCACAAACCCCGCTTGCAATTGCTAAAACATTCTTATATGCACCACAAATTTCAGCGCCTTTAACATCAGAACTTGTATAGGTTTTAATATAATTTGGAAAAAAACTTGCAAATTGATTACAAAGTTCTTGATTTTTACCACTAATAACCAAAGCGCAAGGTTTTTTTTCTAAAACTTCACTTGCAAAAGAAGGACCACTTAAAAAACAAAGTCTATCACTACTTATGAACTCACCAAAAACCTCATCCATAAATTTTAAACTTTTACAATCAATACCCTTAGAAGCTACAAGAATTTTTTGATTTAAATCTTTAAAATTATTTACAAGCCACTCATGTATTCCTTGAGCATATAAAGCAAAAACCAAATATTCATATTCTAAAGCTTCTTTGGTGCTAACAAAATAAGAAAGATCTTTTTCGTGAAAAGAAGTTATCACGCATTCGTTTTTAACGCTCAATGCATCATATAAAGCACTTCCCCATTTTCCTGCACCAACAACTGCTATTTTCATATTTAACCAAGTTTTACTTTTAAAATTTCATTCACTTTAGCAGGATTAAATGCACCCTTGCCTGCTTTCATTGCTTGCCCAACAAAGAAACCAAAAAGTTTATCTTTACCACTTTTATATTCAGCTACTTTATCTTCATTGTTTGCTAAAATTTCATCAATAATCTTTTCAATAGCACCATCATCACTTACTTGTTTTAAACCAAGTTTTTCAATAGCATTATCAATTTCAACTTCTGTATTTTCAAACACATAAGCTAAAATATCCTTACCTGCTTTAGCGCTAATAACACCTTCTTCTATGCGCTTGATTAAAATAGCTAATTTTTCTTGTTTTACAGGTGAGTTTTCTATGGTCAATTCGCCTTTTAAAAGCCCCATTAACTCAGTCGTAAGCCAAGTAAGACAAAGTTTTGAGTTTAATTTTTGATTAATTAGATACTCAAAATATCTACAAAGCTCTAATGAAGAAACAATCACTTCACTATCACTTTCTTTAATACCTAACTCGCTAACAAATCTAGCTTTTTTCTCATCAGGAAGTTCAGGTATATCTTGACTTAGCATTTCATCATCTAAAATTACAGGTAAAAGATCAGGATCAGGGAAATATCTATATTCAGCAGAATCTTCCTTGCCTCTCATACTTCTAGTAACTAAATTAACCGTATCAAATAATCTTGTTTCTTGCACAACTTCTTGATCGTATTTTCCATCTTCCCAAGCTTCACTTTGACGTTTTACTTCATACTCAATCGCCTTTTGGATAAAACGAAATGAATTTAAGTTTTTAATCTCCACTCTAGTATAAAGCTTATCATCACCCTTTGGACGAATACTAACATTAGCATCACATCTAAAACTACCTTCTTGCATATTTGCATCTGAAATATCTAAAAATCTTATAATAGAATGTAACTTTTTCAAATAAGCCACTGCCTCATCAGAACTTCTAAGTTCAGGCTCACTAACGATTTCAAGCAAAGGCGTGCCTGCTCTATTTAAATCTACTTTTGAAAAATTACTCTCATGTATATTTTTTCCTGCATCTTCTTCTAAATGAGCTCTAGTAATACCTATGCGTTTATTTTCTCCATTTACATTGATAAACAACTCGCCATTTTCCACTATAGGAATATCAAATTGCGAAATTTGATAAGCTTTTGGCAAATCAGGATAAAAATAATTTTTTCTATTAAAAATACTTTTTTTATTTATAGTTGCATTAACTGCTTTTCCAAATGCTATGGCTTTTTTTACCGCTTCTTGATTTAATACAGGTAAAGCACCTGGTAAGGCTAAACATGTTGGGCATACATTAGTATTTGATTTTTCTCCAAAAGAAGTTGCACATGAGCAAAAGATTTTTGTTTTTGTATTTAATTGTGCATGAACTTCAAGTCCTATAACAACTTCAAACATTAAAATTTTCCTTAGAATTTTTTGTTTATTCTAGCGTTTTTTATTTCAAAAAGAGTTTAAAAAAGAATAAAAGAAGTATATTAAAAAAAGAAAAAAAGCAAAAAATAATTTTTTGCTTTTTAAAAATTAATGATGTTCATCAACTACAGTTGCACCTGCTAAATAAACATAAGTTAAAATCATAAAAATAAAAGATTGTAAAAATGCCATAAAAGTTAAAAGCATATAAGCAGGTAGTGGCGCAACCCAAGGCACAAGAGCTAAAATGACTGCTAAGAATAAATCATCTCCCTTGATATTACCAAATAAACGGAAAGATAAAGAAATAACTCTTGAAAAATGAGAAACCACTTCTATAGGAAACATTAAAGGTGCTAGAATTTTCACAGGTCCCATGAAATGTGCAAAATACTTAAAAAATCCTTGAGTTCTAATGCCTTCAAAATGATAATACACAAATACTATAATAGCCAAAGAAGCACTAAAATTTAAACTAGCACTTGGAGCCTCAAAACCTGGTATAATCCCTATAATATTACTAAAAAACACCATAAAACCTATAGTTGCAACTAAAGGTAAATATCTTCTAGCAGCTTCATCACTACCCATGGTATCTCTACCCATACTTAGAATGCCTTCCATATAAGCTTCAGCTAAATTCTGACTACCTCTTGGAACAATTTGCATGGATCTTGTAGCAAGTTTTGCTAAAATCAAAGAAATCACAACTACTATACCTAAGTGAAAAAAGTATGCAAAAGTGTGACTAGAATCTATAAAAGAACTAAATAAAAATAAATCTTTCATTAAAAATCCTTAGCAGAATAAATATTTCAAAGCTAATATTATAGAAAAAATTTGCTTATATTTTAATGAAAATTCATTTTATTAGCGCAAAAATATCCACCCAAAATCGCACCTGTAAAACCACCGCCAGGAAATATAAAAGCATTGGCAAAATACAAATTTTCTACACTTTTGCTTTTATAATGTAATCTGTATTTAGCCCCTTCTTGATCTTGAGAAAATCCATAAATTGTTCCCTCATAAGCCTTAGTATATCTTTGTATAGTTTTTGGAGTGGCTAATTCTTGATGGATTAAGTGTGAACTTAAATTCGGAAAAATCTCATCTAGTCTTTGCACTATGGCTTTTAATACTTCTTCTTTTTTAGCTTTATAATCTTGCTTATTTAAATCCCATTCTTGATAATTTGAACTAAAAGCTACAACACCTATATATTTATCGCTAGCTAAGCCACTATCAACCTTAGAGTAATTTACAAAAGCCATAGGTCTTTTTTTGATATCTAGTTTTAAAATATTAGTATTTTCATATGAACTATTTAAAAAATCATCTTCAAATACAAAATTACAATAATCCATATTTTCATAAATTTTAGAAATATCTTTATCATAAATAAAATAAGCACTTACCAAAGAACAAGCACGCTTTTTAGATTCTATTGCTTTGATTTCTTGGGTTAAATTTAAATCTTTAAGCAAGTCTTTATATACGATTAAAGGATCACAATTAGCAATAATTTTTTGCGCATAAACCGTGTGAGTTTCATTTTTATGAGTATATTCTACTCCATAAGCTTTTTGATCTTTTGTGAGTATTTTAACAACTTCAGCCTTGGCTAAAACCTGTCCTTGATTTTCTTTGATAACCTCAGCCAAAGCATCACTTAAAGCTTGCGAGCCACCTTTAATATACACCCCACCATCATAATAATGCTTTTGAGCAATGCCATGAAAACTAAAAATAAATTCTTTACTATCATGATGATAATAACTCATATTTGCGTTTAAAATCTTTTTTAACTTATCATTTTTAATATAAGCATTTAAAACATCATAAACTTTTTTATTAAGCAATCTATTTTTAATAAATATCCAAGAAGTGCTAAATGGAAATAACAATAATTCACTTAATTTTAAATCCCAAGGAAATCTTCGAATAGCATAAGCTTGTGTTTTTATAGCTTTAAAATATTTATCTATACCTTTACTTTCTTGTGGAAATTCTTTTTTTAAAACCTCTTTCACTTTTTCTATACCATGAGGTAAAGTTAGATTATAATTTTTACTTTTAATACTCCAAGCACTTGGTAAAGGTAAAATTTCAATTTTATTTTTTATACCAAGTTTTTCAAAAACCAAATGCTTCATGTCAGTTTTTGCTTCACCTAAATCCATCTCATGAAGTCCCGCATCAATCAAAGCGCCTTTTCTCTTAAAGCAAGTAGCGCAACCACCGATTAAAGAATGCTGTTCTAAAACTAAAACTTTTTTTCCGTTTCTAGCTAAAAAAGCACCCGCACTTAAGCCTCCAAGACCTGAACCTATAATAATTACATCAAATTTTACATCCATTCTAAAACCTCGCGTAATTCTTTGGCTACGAAACATTTTAAACCAAGTTCTTCCATAGGCTTAACTGGCACTATGGCATTTTTAAATTTTTGCATTTTAGCTTCTTTTAAACGCACATCAAGTGAAAATACTTCTTTGATCTCACCATTTAAACTAAGCTCGCCCACAAAAACACTATCTTTGCTTAAAGGGCGGTTTTTAAAACTTGAAATAATCGCTGCAACCACCGCTAAATCTGCTGCAGTTTCACTAATTTTTACCCCACCACTTACATTAATAAAAACATCATAATGCCCCAAAGGAATTTCAAGTTTTCTCTCAAGTAATGCTATGAGCATATCTAAACGATTTTTTTCATAGCCTGTTGCACTGCGTTTTGGATAAGCACTCTCACAAACTAAAGCTTGAATTTCTAGTACTAAGGCTCTACTTCCCTCCATTACCACGCTTAAAGCACTACCACTTACTGCCTTACCACGCGTAAAAAATCTATTAGCTATATCTTTAGCACTAATTAAACCCTTAGAAGTCATTTCAAAAATACCAACTTCAGAAATATTTCCAAAACGATTTTTAAAACCTCTTAAAATTCTTATTTCTTTATTAGCATCACCTTCAAAATAAAGCACTACATCTACCATATGCTCTAAAATTCTAGGTCCAGCTATAGCTCCGTCTTTAGTAATATGTCCTATGATAAAAGTGCTAATATTATTAGCCTTAGAATAGCGCATCAACTCAAAAGTAATTTCTCTAACTTGAGTGATACTACCTGCTGCTGAAGTAATTTTATTAGAATATAAAGTTTGAATAGAATCAATAATTAAAATTTCATAATCTTTTTTAGAAAGCTCGCTTAAAATATCTTCCAGGCAAAGCTCAGTAAGTAAAAATAAATTTTCACAATTTGCATTCAAACGATCTGCGCGTAGTTTGATTTGAGATTTACTCTCCTCTCCACTTACATAAAGTACTTTTTTACCGCTTTTAGCCAAATTTGAAGCAATTTTTAATAAAAGCGTGGATTTTCCAACCCCAGGTGAACCCCCAATTAACACCAAAGAACCCACAACAAGCCCACCACCTAAAACTAAATCAAGTTCATTATCATCAGTACTAATACGTGTGAAATTTTCTGCTATAACATCATTTATACATACTGCAGAACTTGGAGTGTTTGAAAGCGAGTTTAATTCTTTTAAAACTTTAACTTGTTCATGCTTTAACTCAACAAAACTATCCCAAGAACCACATTCAGGACATTTTCCTAGCCATTTGCTTTGTTGATTTCCACAAGCTTGGCATTCAAATAAAATATGTTTTTTAGCCATAAATTACGCAAAAATCTCTTCAACTAAAGTTTTAACATATTCATTAGGATTAAACTCATGAATTTGTCCTAGCTGCTCCCCTACTCCTACATATAAAATAGGAAGCTCAAGTTCTCTTGCTATACTAAACAAAGCTCCACCTTTAGCAGTTCCATCAAGTTTTGTAATAATCACTCCATCTAGTTTTACTAAATCATTAAAAGCTTTTGCTTGCAAAATTCCTGCCACACCTTGAGTACCATCAAGTACAAGGATTTTTCTATGAGGAGCTCCTTGCATAGCTTTATCGCTTATACGAACGATTTTTTCAAGCTCATTAGCAAGATTTTTTTGATTTTGCAAGCGTCCTGCTGTATCTAAAATAACCCTATCATAGTTTTTTGCTAAAGCTTTAGAAATAGCATCATAAGCAACTGCTGAAGGATCGTGTCCTTGTGAAGTAGCTATGATATCTATATCTAATTTTTGCGCCCATAATTTTAACTGCTCTATAGCTCCTGCTCTAAAAGTATCACAAGCTCCAAGTATAACTTTTTCACCATTTTCTTTATGTAAATGCGCCATTTTAGCAATGCTTGTAGTCTTGCCCACTCCATTTACACCTAAAATCAAATCCACAAAAGGCTTGGCATTAGCAAGTTCTGGTCCATCATAAATAAAATAAGTCCCCATAACACGCTCTAAATCAGCCTTTTTAACCTCATCATTTGGAGGAAGATAATAAATAATCTCTTCAACTATCTCATATGCCACATCAGCTTCTAAAAGCATTTCTTCAAGTAAATCTTTAGTAATGATTTTATTTGAAGCCTTAACTAAATGAATACTTTCTAAGGTTTTTTTCAAACCATTTTTTAAAAATCCAAACATTACATTATCGCTTTTTGTATATCTATATCTAACATTTCTTCAGGGATTATCCCTAAATACTCTTTAATCTTTTCGCCTTTTGCATTAAACAACACCATTGTTGGTATAGAACTGACATTTAAAACCTTAGAAAAAACAAAATTATTTTCTCCAATAGCTACTGGAAATTTCATTTTTTCATCTTCTATAAAAGTTAATATTTCTTGCTCTTTATTTTCTTCTAAAAAAAGCGCTATTACTTCAAATTTTTCTTGATATTTGTTATTTAGATTGTTTAAATATGGAATTTGAGCCTTACAAGGTGCACACCAACTTGTAAAAAAAACAAACAACTTAGCTTTAGCCGTATCATCAAAATTAAATGCTTGCTCATGATATTTCACATACATTTTTCTACCATCTAAAAATTTTAAAGTAAAATCAATATTTTCACTTTGAGTCAAACTCGCATTGTCTGTATTTTCAGTACCAGAATTTTCTTTATCACTAGAGCATGAAGCAAAAAATACCGCGATAAAAATTACTAAAAAAATTTTAAATTTCAATTCTTATCCTTATGATTTTTTAAGCTTAAAAGTATAACATAAAAAGTTAAAAACTTTAAGGAAAGCCTTGATAAAAAACAATTTTAGAATAAAACAAAAATCCAAAATGCATTTAAAATTAAAGTATCAATACAAAAGGGATTTTTTGGTTTTTCAAGAAATAATGAAAATTCTAAATTTATACAAAAATTGTAGAAATATCCTTATATATATCCCTTTAAAATATGAAATTAATCTTTATAAATTCAGACATTTTCTAACAAAAAAATATCAAATTTTCGTCCCATTTATGCAAGATAAAAGTTTAAAGGTAGTAAAATTAAGATTAGCTCTTGAAAAAAAGAGCTTTGGGGTGTATGAGCCAAAAGATTCTTTTTTGCAAACTCGCATTGATGTTGCAATTATTCCTGTAATAGGTGTAGATGTAAAATTAGGAAGAATCGGTCATGGTCAAGGTTTTTACGATAGGTTTTTTGAAAGCATTTCTTATAAAAAACCTTTGGTTATTTTTACGCAAATGATCGATGCAAAATCTGATCAATTTTTTAGCCAAGATCATGATATAAAAGGAAATTTTTATATAAACCCTTATAAAAAATATTTTAGGAAAGTTAAAAACAATGATAGAAATATTAGTCGCATTAATAGCCGTTTTTATAGGCGGAGGGATTGGGTATATAGTCGCCAAAAAGATTAATGATGCAAATTTCAATATCTTTTTAGAGCAAGCAAAAGCAAAAGCAAAAGCCATTGAATATGAAGCTGAACTAACACTTAAAGATGCTAAAAATTCGGTTGCTGAAGCTGAATTTGCGGCAAAGAAAAAATTTGATGAAAAAATTCAAAAACTTCAAAAAGAGCATTCTATTAAACTAGAAGAGCTTAATAAAAAAGAACAAAATCTTCATTATCAAGAAAAACTTCATGAGGAAAATAAAAACAAGTTAGCAAAAGAACAGCAAGCTATAAAAGCTTTACATGAAGAAAATGAAAATTTAAAACAAAATTATGAAACAAAGCTTAGCGAAGTATTAAAAATTCTTGAACATTCAGCTGGTCTTACACAAGAAGAAGCAAAAAATATAGTTTTACAAAAAGTAGAAGAAAACTCAAGAGCTGAGATTGCCCATATTGTTAGAAAATACGAAGAAGAAGCTAGAAATGAAGCTAAAAGAAAGGCTAACTTTATCTTAGCGCAAGCTACTTCAAGATTTGCAGGAGAATTTGCTGCTGAAAGATTAATCAATGTAGTAAATATCAAAAATGATGAGCTAAAAGGTCGTATTATAGGTAAAGAAGGGAGAAATGTTAAAACCTTAGAAATGGTTTTGGGTGTTGATATTATCATCGACGATACACCTGGAGCGATTATAGTAAGTTGTTTTAATCTTTATAGACGCGCTATTGCTACAAAAGTAATTGAGCTTTTAGTTGAAGATGGCAGAATTCAACCTGCAAAAATAGAAGAAATTCATGAAAAAGTTTGCAAAGAATTTGAAGATAATATCTTAGAAGAAGGTCAAACTATAGTAATGGATTTAGGACTTAATAATATCCATTCTGAAATTGTTAAATTAATAGGAAAATTAAGATATAGAGCAAGTTATGGCCAAAATGCTCTAGCACATTCTTTAGAAGTGGCACATTTAGCTGGAATCATAGCAGCTGAGTGTGGCGGGGATGAAAAATTAGCAAGAAGAGCTGGGATTTTACACGATATAGGCAAGGCTTTAACACACGAATTTGAAGGCTCTCATGTGGATTTAGGAGCTGAACTTTGCAAAAGATACAAAGAACATCCGGTTGTGATTAATGCAATTTATGCTCATCATGGGCATGAAGAAGCTATTAGCATAGAATCAGCTGCAGTTTGTACAGCAGATACACTAAGCGCTGCACGCCCTGGAGCAAGACGTGAAGTTTTAGAAGCCTTCTTAAAAAGAGTGAGCGAACTTGAAGATATAGCAAAGAGTAAAGAAGGGGTTAAAAAAGCTTATGCTATTAATGCTGGTAGGGAAATTAGAGTTATTGTTAATGCAAAATTAGTCAATGATGATGAATCTGTGCTTTTAGCCAAAGAAATAGCTGAAGAAATTCAAGAAAAAGTACAATATCCTGGTGAAATAAAAGTCAATGTCATCAGAGAGCTTAGAGCTATTGATTTTGCAAGATAAGGTTTTTCATGCAAGAAATGATAGATAATCTAAGCACTTATGGCTATTTGATTTTATTTTTTTATTCTTTTGGTGGAGGTATGGTTGCTATACTTGCTGCAGGAGTGCTTTGTGCAAGTTCTACTAAACTTGATTTGCATTTGTGTATATTTTTAGCCTTTTTAGCTAATACCATAGGCTCAACTTTATTATTTATCTTGGGAAAATACTATAAAAAAGACATAATGCCTTATTTTAAAAATCATAGAAGAAAAATCGCTCTTGCTATGATGAAAATCAAAAAATATGGTGATTTGCTTTTAGTGGTGCAAAAATTTATCTATGGAGTAAAAACTATCATTCCTATAGCAGCAGGTCTTTGTAAATTTAGCTTTGTAAGATTTTTTATCATCAATACCTTAGCTAGTTTGATTTGGGCTGTTGTTTTAGGTTATGCTGGTTTTATTTTTGGAAATACTCTAAAAGAAGCTTTTGAAGCATTTGCCAACTATCCTTACATAGCCCCTGCTTTTATAATCACTTTAATTTTTATTATATGGTTATATTTATCACGCTTTTCTAAGAAAAAATGAGTTTAAAATTCTCTATAAAAGAAACTTATAGAGAATTTTTTATTTTATTATTATGCTTTTTAGCAATTTTTAGTTTAAATCTCATCTATGAGTATAAAAAATATCAAAATTTTAAACTTACTAAGCATTTATTACCTAAAGATAATATCGTTTTATCTTCTTATGAAAAGACTAATAAAAAAGGTAAAAAATATCAAGTTTTAAAACTTAAAAATTCTGATTTTATTTTTTACACCACTAGTTTTAAAGATCTAAATTTAAGTAAAAATGATGTGATAAATCTTAGAGTTATCACTAAAAATATTAACTTCAAAGATTATCTTAGTAAAAGTTTTTATGCACCAAGTTATGATTTTAACAAAACCAAAACACAACAAGAAAATACCTTAATAAAGTATTTTTTAAATCAACATCAAAATGAAAAAATCAAAGAATTTTATGGGGCTTTATTTTTTGCCAAAAATATTTCAAGTGAGCTTAGAAATGATGTAAATTTTTATAATATCGCGCATTTAATTGCTATTAGCGGGTATCATTTGGGCTTGTTATTTAGCTTTTGCTTTTTGATTTTTGCTCCTTTATATGCTTTTTTTCATAAACGATATTTTCCTTATAGAAGTTTAAAGCTTGATATTAGTATTTTTGCTTTCTTGCTTTTAATTTTTTATATATTTTTAATAGACTTTAGCCCTTCTTATACAAGAGCTTTATTAATGAGCTTTTTTGCTTTTTATTTATTTAGTAAAAATATAAAAATACTCAGTTTTAAATTTTTATTTTTAAGTATAGTCTTTTGCATTAGTATTTTTCCAAAACTTCTTTTTAGCGTTGGGTTTTTATTTTCTATTTTAGGAGTTTTTTATATTTATTTATATCTTTATCATTTTAAAGATCAATTTTCAAATTTTACTCATGTTTTTTTGCTAAATATCTGGACTTTTTTAGCAATGATTATCCCTGTATTATACTTTTTTCCTCTACTTAGCTTTCAGCAATTTTTAGCCATACCTTTAAGTTTAGCCTTTATAGTATTTTATCCTTTGGTTTTAATCTTGCATATTTTCTCTTATGGAAATTTATTAGATTTATATTTAATGCATTTTTTTGAGTTTAAAATACATGCGATTAATCTATCAATACCTTTTGTGTTTTATTTTATTTATTTAATTTTATCTTTAGTCTCTATATTTAATAAATACTTAGCTCTTTTTGTAGTTTCTCTTGGGCTTATTCCCTTTATTTTCTTGATTTAAAAGCAAATAAGCCTTTAAGCCCAAAAGATAAATAATCCAAGAAATGTAAATCCACAAAAAGAAAAATAATATTACAGAAAAAGAACCATATACATTTAAATAAGTTTTATTATATACAGCATAATACACAAAAATCATCTTAGAAATATACCAAATCACAGAAGCACCAAAAGAACTAATAAGTAAAGTTTTTAAATCACCTTTTTTACTTACTGAACTTGAATAAGATACAAAAAATAAAGCCCATATAATCACATAGGGTAAAATCTCAAAAAAATTTAAAGCAATATTAAAATCATCTAAGGTTTTTTGTATAAAACCTGAAATATAAAAACTCACCCCAAGCCCAAGTGGAGTTAAGGTTGCTAAAGTCCAATAAGAACTTATACTATGCCAAAGACTTTTAGAATCTTCTTCTAAGAGCTTATTAATCACATAATCATAACCTGAAAAAAAAGCCAAAGAAGTCAAAGCCATAGCTAAAAGCCCTATAAGTCCTAAATTTACACTGTTTTTTAAAAATGTATTGATGTATTGTATGATTAATTCTTGTTGAGTTGGGATTAAAAAAGTAAAAATTAAATTTTTAATTCTTTCTTGATACATTTCAAAACTTGGAATTTGGGTAAAAACCCAAAAACACAAAAACAAAAGTGGTATTAAAGATAAGATAGTATAAAAGCTCAAAGCCGCAGCATAATTTAAAATTTCTTTATCTCTTAAAGCTAAAAGAATTTTAAATAAGTTTTTAAAACTCATCAAAGTCCCATTTTGAAAGGATTGAGTATATTATTTGGATCAAATGCTTTTTTGATATTTCTCATTAAGTCCATTTCAGCTTCACTAAAAGCAAGCTTCATAAAAGGAGCTTTTGAAATGCCTATGCCATGCTCTCCACTTAAAGTCCCACCTAAAGAGACTGTAAGCTTAAACACCTCTTCCACAGCTTCATAACCTTTTTTAACTAATTCAGGATTGTTTTTATCACTTACCATTACATTAGTATGCACATTCCCATCGCCAGTATGACCAAAACAAGGGATTTTAAAACCATATTTTTTAGAAATTTCAGCTATGCCTTTTAAAAGCTCAGGTAGTTTTGAACGTGGCACTGTAATATCTTCATTAAGTTTTAAATTTCCATACATTGCTATGCTTTGAGAACAATTTCTTCTAGCAAACCAAATATCAGCTGCTTCTTGCTCATCTTTTGCTATTTTAAACTCTCTTACGCCAGATTCATAAAAACTTTCTTGCAAGATTTTTAAATCTGCTTCCAAAGCCTCTTCTACATTACCATCTACATCAGCGATTAAAATCGCACCCGCATCCATAGGCAAGCCTTTTTGAAATTTTTGCTCTAATGCTTGTATGCTTAGTTGATCTAAAAATTCCATAGATACAGGAGTCACACCTTTGGCTAAAGTTTTATAAACTGCATTCATCGCTTCATCAATACTGTTAAAAATCCCCATAGCTGTCTTTTTAAATTTTGGCAAAGCTACAAGTTTTAAAGTAATCTCACTAAGCACAGCCAAAGATCCCTCACTTGCTATTAAAATTCCAGCTAGATTATAACCTGCTACATCTTTTATGGTTCTTTTACCTGCTCTAATGATTTCTCCATTAGGTAAAACAGCTCTTAAAGCCATTACATAATCTTTAGTTATACCATACTTAGCAGCCCTCATACCCCCTGCATTTTCGCTTACATTTCCCCCTAAAGAAGAATACTCCATACTAGCAGGATCAGGTGGATAAAATAAACCGTATTCTTTTACTTTTTCTTGCAAAGCCATATTTATCACACCAGGCTGTACCACTGCGACTAAATTTTCAAGATCAATTTCTAAAATTTTATTCATATGCTTTTCAAAGCTTAACACCACTCCACCATTAACAGCCAAGCTTCCACCGGTAAATCCACTACCTGAACCCCTAGGAATGACGATGATTTTATTTTCATTGCAATATTTTAGAATTTGACTAATATCATTTTCATCTCTTGGAAAAAGCACTCCATCGGGCAAATAATGCTTTTTAGTAGCATCATAGCTATACGCTCTTTTATGGATAGGATCAAAATGCGCGTTTTCAACTCCTAAAAGATCTTGAAAGAATTTTTGATGAATTTCTTGCATTATTTTTCTCTAGTTAAGCTAATTAGTTTTTCATAATATACATAATAATTTCCAATAGCCTCATCATTTAAGCTAAAAATATCACTTTTATAACCTGTAATTCTTGAATAAAATGGAATTTGCAAACTTTGAGCTTGTGGTATGGCAAATTCTTCTATCTTGCCAAAATCTTGACAATCAACTATCTCAGCTTTCTTTTCTAAAGCTACTACCAAAAGCCCCACAGCATTTTTTGAACAAAAAGATCTAAAATCTGATCTTCTTGGAGTTTGGCGGTATTCTTGTATCATATGCGCACCAAATAAATCAGGATGTAAAAAATAAATTCTATTTAATTTTTGAGCTATAAAATCATACACACTTTTATCAGGAGCTATAATCAAAGCTCTATCATATAAATAATTTAAAACTATTTTATCGCCTACTTGTGGCAATACATTGGGCAAAGGCATAGCATCTTGAGCTAGCATATCAAAAACTTTAAATTGTAATTTAACTAAGCCATTTTCACGCCCTATCACACTAGCTCTTGCAATAATAGATTTTTGTGTATCAATTTCATGTACAACTATACCACTTGAGTGTAATAAAATTCTAGGATCATCTTTTATATAACCATAAATATCATCTACTTTTTCAAGTTTTGTTTGTATTAAATCAAAATTTTTAGCTTGTAAAAATGCTAAAAAACAGCAAAGCATTAAGATAATTCTTGACAATTTATACTCCTTAAAAAGTGTAAAAATAAATTATATTGTTTTTTCCTTACAAAATTGTAAGAAAAATTAAGTAAAATACAAATTTATGTTTAAATTTTAGAAGGCTTTAAATTATCATGAAAAAAATTTTCATATCTTTACTTATATCCATAAAACTTTTTGCTATTTCAAGTGTTGAAGAACTTTCTTGGGAAAATGGCAAAACTTTACTTGATTTTTTACAAGATCATTCTATACCACTTAATTTATATTATAATCTTGATACCGAAGATAAAGAACTAAGCGCAGAAATTGCAAGTGGTATTAAATACCAAATGCTAAAAGACGAGCAAGGTGAACTTGAGCAAGTTTTAATCCCAATTAGTGATGATTTACAAATTCATATTTACAAAAATAATGAAAACAAATTCGTATTAAGTTTTACTCCTATTTCTTACACTAAAGAAAAAAGAACTATTCGCGTAGCTATTAACAACTCAGCTTATCAAGATGTCTATGATGAAAGTGGTAGCGTAACCTTAGCAAGAGCCATGGTAAGAGCTTTTAAAAATAGTGTTAATTTTAAAAATGTCAGAAAAGGCGATAGTGTAGTATTAATTTATGAGCAAAAAAGAAGATTAGGAAGACTTTTTGGCGACATTAACATCCAAGCAGCTTTAGCTAACATTAGAGGTAAAGAATATTCTGTGTTTTTATATAAAGATTCTTATTACAATGCTCAAGGAAAAGAGCTTGAAAATTTCTTTTTAACCAAACCTGTTAAATACACAAGAATTTCAGATCGCTTTACTAGAGCAAGATATCATCCTATCTTAAAACGCTATAGAGCGCATTTAGGTATTGACTATGCGGCTCCAACAGGTACTCCGGTTAAAAGTGCAGGAGATGGGACGATTAGCTTTGTTGGAACAAAAGGTGGTTATGGTAAGGTTGTACAAGTAAAACATGTATCAGGTTATATGACTTTATATGCTCATCTTAGTCGTTTTGCAAAAATCAAACGTGGTCAAAAAGTCAAACAAGGCCAAGTGATTGCTTATGTAGGCTCTACTGGTATGAGTACTGGGCCACATTTGCATTTTGGACTTTATCTAAATAACAAAGCAATTAATCCTGAAACCATAGTAAAAATTCCAAAATCAAGCCTAAGCGGTAAAAACAAAGAAGAATTTTTAAAAATGGCAAAAGAGTATGAAAATCGCTTGCAAAGCATTGATGAAAACTATAAAAATCCACCAAAAGAACAAAATATAGAAAATTCTATGGAGCTTTGAAATGATGAATGATTTTTTAGAAGCACAAGAACTTTTAAAAAATATTTCCAAAGATCAAAGCACCTATGAAACCAATGAAGCCCTAAAGACTATCAAAAGATACAATGAAGAACTTTATTTACAAACTCTTAAATCTTTTGATACTTACACACTTGCAAATGTAGCTACTATAACACCTGAACATATCTTAGAAGATATTTTAGAACACTTAAGCATTATAAAGATTGCAAAAGCGGTAGAAGAGCTTGAAAGTGATGATGCAACAGATTTGATTAAGCGTTTTGAAGAGCTAAATCTACAAAAAACTTTAGCCATTTTAAACCGCTTAAGTTCCGAAGATAAAGAAGAAATTTTACGCCTTAAAAATTATGATGAAAATACCGCTGGTGCTTATATGCAAACAGAAATTTTCACAGCTTCTATTGATGAGAGTATAGAAAAGGCTATTAAAAGATATAGAATTTTAAAACACTCAGGACAAGTGGATCAAATTTTTCAAGTTTATATCATAGATAATCAAGGAAAGCTTTGTAATGCTATCAACTTAAGCGATCTTTTGATTTGGGATTTTAAACTAAGTTTTGCAGATATTATTAAAAATAATAACGAAAAATATAAATGTTATAGCATTAAAGATCATGAAGATATACAAAAGGCTATTGATATAGTAGAAGATTATGATTTGAGTGTTTTAGCGGTTGTAAATGATGATGAAGTGCTTTTAGGTAGAATTACCTATGATGATATCCATGATTTAATCCAAGAAAATGCAACAGAACAAATTTATAACTTAGCCGGAGTTGATGAAGACGCCGAAGAAGAAAGTGCTTTTAAAGCAGCTAAAGCTAGAGCTTTTTGGCTTATGATCAATCTTACTACTTCATTAATCTCAGCTAATATTATCAGTCTTTTTTCAGGCGAAATAGAACAACTTGTAGCCCTAGCAGTTCTTATGCCTATCGTAGCTTCTATGGGAGGCAATACAGGCTCACAAGCTTTAGCAGTAACGGTTAGAAAACTTTCACTCAATGAAGTAGAATTTAAAGACGCTAAAAAAGTTATATTAAGAGAGAGTGGAATTTCTTTATTAAATGGGCTTATATTTGCTAGCATTATGAGCATTATAGCCTTTATATGGTTTAAAACAGCTCTTTTAGGACTTGTTATAGCCTTATCAATGCTAATTAATCTAGCATTAGCAGGCTTTGTGGGTTCTTTTGTACCATTAACTTTGAAAAAATTTAAAATCGATCCTGCGGTAGGATCAAGTGTAGTGATTACTGCAATTACCGATGGTTTGGGATTTTTTAGTTTTTTACTTTTAGCAAAAATGATTTTATTATAAAAAAGGGAAATTATGTCAAGCATTATATATAAAGATCAAGAAATAGAACTTATAGGAGATGAGCTAGAAGTTGGCGATAATGCTCCAAGAATAACTCTAAGAACTAAAAATCTTGCTCCAGTAGAAATAGCACCACCTGGAAAAACTCAAATTTTATTAACCTTTCCTAGTTTAGACACTCAAGTATGCTCTAAGCAAGCAAAAGAAACTAACAAAAAATTAGCTTCTATGAAAAATATCGAAGTTATTATTATTAGTATGGATTTACCTTTTGCTATGGATCGTTTTTGTGCTACTGAAGGGGTTGATGATATTATTGTAGCAAGTGATTTTGCTTTTAAAGATTTTGGTACTAATTATGGAGTTTTAATAGGCGATAGTGTGTTTGCAGGATTACTAGCAAGAGCAGCCTTTGTAGTCAAAGATGGAAAAATAGTGTATAAGCAACTCGTAGAAGAACTAATGGGAAAAATTGATTTTAAGGATTTAGAACTTTTTATGCATAAAAATTATGGTTACCCTTTGAATTAACCTTCAAAGTTTGTAACCACAAAATCTTCTTTTGGAGCTTCAATAAAGCATGATTTTTCTTTTAAAAAAAGCAAATCCACATGCCCTACAGGACCATTTCTATTTTTACCTATAATGAGTTCAGCCTTTTCTTGAACAGGATTTGGCATAAATTTTCTCTCATAAGTTTTGCCTTCATTTTTAGCTTTATTTTCTCTTTCTTTTTCTTCTTGCTCTCTATAAACCTCATCTCTATATACAAATAAAATCGTATCTGCATCTTGTTCTATAGCGCCACTTTCTCTTAAATCACTAAGCATAGGACGCTTATTTGCTCTACTTTCTAATGAACGATTTAATTGCGAAAGTGCCACTACTGGCATATTTAATTCTCTTGCTAAAAGCTTTAAACCTCTTGAAATTTCACTCACTTGTAAATGCCTATCATTAAAAGCTGAATTACTCATCATAAGACCGATGTAATCAACTACGCAAAGTTCAATACTCTCATCTTGAGCTTTGATTTTACGTAAAATCGAACGAATATCAGCTATACTAGCATAGCCACTGTCGTAAATATAAAGATTTTTTTGCGCATATTCATTGCAAGCATCACCCACCCTACTCCACTCATCATCGTTTAAATCTGCGATTAGAATTTTTTGCAAAGGAATGGAAGTTTTTGCGCTGATTAATCTTTGCATGATTTGTGTAGCAGGCATTTCTAGTGAAAACATCACAACACCTTTATTTTGTCTTAGTGTTTTTTCTATAAAATTAAGACAAATTGTAGTTTTTCCCATGCCAGGGCGTGCTGCGATGATTACAAGATCGCCAGGTTTAAAGCCTTTTGTCATTTTATTAAGCTCACTAAAACCTGTATCAAGTCCTAAAATATCTTTGTTTTCTGCTTCTTTTTGCTTTTTAAACTCATCCATAAGCTCAGACATTACCATAGTCATATCTTTAATACTATTACTATTTACACGGTTAGTAAGATTAAAAATCTCTTTGCCTATTTCATCTGAAATTTGAGAAATGCTTTTATCTTCATTAACCCTTGTAGGTATAGTATAAGCAAAATTTAAAAGTTGGCGTCTAATGGACTTTTCTCTTAGCTCATAAGCATATTTGCTCACATCCGCTATGGAAGTAGTGGCTAAAACTTCAGCTAAAATTTGTTCATCTACTTTTTTGTGTTTTCTTATAAAACTTGCACTTATAGGCTCGCCTGCATTCACACAAGCTAAAATAGCTTTGTAAATATCTTGATGAGCTTTGAGTGAAAAATCATTAATCTCAATATCTGAAGAAATGCTAAAAAAAGAATCCTCACTATATATGCAAGAACTTAAAATCGCCCTTTCAAGATCTAAATCAAAATGCTCATTATTTTGACTCATACATACTCCAAATTATAAATTTGCAAATAAATCAGTTGACAAATATCGCTCGGCTGTATCATTTAGCATAGTTAAGACTTTTTTATCGGGATTTTCTAAAGCAATTTTTCTAGCCATATATACATTTGCACCACTTGAAATTCCTGCCATTATGCCATTTTTACCAAGCTCTAAGGCTGTATTTATAGCATCTTCATTACTTACACAAACTATCTCATCTATAATTTTTTGATTTAAAATTTTAGGGATAAAATTTGCACCTATACCTTGAATTTTATGGCTTGCAGCGGTATTTTGGCTCAAAAGTGGCGAAGATGCAGGTTCTAAGGCTATGATTTTGACATTAGGATTGTGTTCTTTTAAAATTTCTCCCACTCCACTAATAGTCCCACCTGTACCAAAACCTGCTAAAAAAATATCAAGATCAGGCAAAGCTTTTAAAATTTCTAAGGCAGTATTTTTTCTATGTGCGTTTTTGTTGTTAATATTTTCAAATTGACTTACCATAAACGAATTTGGAATTTCACTCAAAAGCTCATTAGCTCTATCAAGCGCTCCTTGCATACCTTTGCTTGCCTGAGTAAGCTCTAGCTTTGCACCAAAAAAACTCATCATTTTTCTACGCTCAATACTCATAGACTCAGGCATAGCTATGATAAGTTTAAGCTTTAAGCTTGCACAAATCATTGCTAAAGCTATGCCGGTATTTCCACTTGTGGCTTCTATAATGGTTGTTTCTTGATTGATTTTACCTTCATTTAAAGCTTGTTTTATCATCTCCACGGCCGCTCTATCTTTTATAGAATGACTTGGATTAAAATACTCGCATTTAGCATAAAGATTTGGAGCAAATTCTTTTAAAGAAACAATCGGGGTATTACCTATACAATCTAAAATATTATTATAAACTGACATTGTTTTCCTTCTAATTTTTTAAAAACAATATCAAAAGAAAATTAATACTTAACTACGAAGAAAAACGCAAAAGTTTTTTAACTTTTGCGCAAAGAATTATTTTTTAGCTTTTTTAGCAGTTTTAGCAGCAGCAACTGCGTCTTTAAGGTTTTTACCTACTTTAAATTTAGCAACTTTAGTAGCAGGTACTTTGATAGTAGCACCAGTGCTTGGTACTCTAGCTTCTCTAGCAGCTCTTTCAGCTACAGAAAATGTACCAAAACCGATAAAGCTAATGCTATCACCTTTAGCTAATACATCAGTAATAGTAGCGATTACTGCATCAGTAGCTGCAGTTGCATCTTTTTTAGTTAGCCCAGCAGTTTGAGCAACTTGAGAAATAAAATCTGCTTTAGTCATAAAAAGCTCCTTGATTAAAAATGATTGTTAAGTTTAACACATTTATCAAGCTTTTGCAAGAGGTTTAAACCCAAATCGAAAATAAAAATATGTTAAAAAAATGTTTTTGCTAAATTTATTACCACTTCAGGCTTTAAATCTTTCATACATTTGTGGTGTTTTAAAGGGCAGACCTTTTGCATACAAGGCATACAAGCTAAATTTAAATGTGCTATTTTAGCATTTTCTTGCCAAGGCGAGGTTTGGCTGAATTTGGTCGAGCCAAAAACGGCCACCGTTTTTACCCTATAAACTGCACCTATATGCATAGGACCACTATCGTTTGTGATGAGTAAATCAAGCATAGAAATATTTTTACATAAAGTATAAATACTAGTTTTACCACAAAGATTTTTTGCCCTTATGCCTTCTTTTAAAAGATAATGTTCAATTTCATTACAAATTTCTCTCTCGCTTTCTACTCCAAAGATTAAAATTTGATGAGTTGGGCTAAATTCTTTTGCTACCCTTGCAAAATAACTCGCCTCCCATCTTTTCGCACTTCCAAAATGCGCACCTGGATTTATACCTAAAATTTTTTGAGTTGATTTTGCTTTTATAGGGAGTTTTAAAGAATTTGAAGTAGCTTTAAAATTTAAGGCTTTTTCTATGAAATTTAAGTATTTTAAGACTTGATGTTCTTCTTTTAGAATATTTTTATCAAAATAAAATCTTTTTTTTGCTTTGATTAGATTTAAAATGATCTTGCTTGAAAATGCCGAGCGAAACGAAAAAGCTAGATCAAATTTACCAAGGTTTTTTCTAACTTGTAAAATTTGCTTATATCTTTGCTTTTTATTTTCTACTAAAATTTGAGCATTTTCAAAGCATTTAAAAAGCTCTATACTCACAAAAGAACCATAAAAAGTAAATTTAGCTTGGGGATGTTTTTCTTTTATAGCATAAATAGCTGCACTAGCCATCACCGCATCGCCAAGCCAAGTAGGAAGGTTGATAAAAATATTCATGATTTTCCTTAAAAATAAAAGCTATAATTATATCAAAAAAATAAAGAGCTAAAATGAGCCAAATTTCCATCATATTACCAACTTATAATGTAGAAAAATATATAGCCAGAGCATTAGAAAGTTGTATTAACCAAAGCTTTAAAGATATAGAAATCATTGTAGTAGATGATTGTGGAAGTGATAAAAGTATAGATATAGCCAAAGAATATGCTAGTAAAGATGATAGGATAAAAATCATACATAATGAAGAGAATTTAGGAACTTTTGCTAGTAGAAATATAGGTGTATTAAATTCAAGTTCACCCTATATAATGTTTTTAGATCCTGATGATTATTTAGAACTTAATGCTTGTAAACTTGGGCTTGAAAAAATTAAAAATGTAGATATGGTAGTGTTTGATGCATATGTACATAGAGTGAAATTTAAGAAATTTTATAGATTTAAACAAGATGAGCTTTTTAATAAAGATGATTTTATGGAATTTTTACTTAAGCAAAAACATTTTTGCTGGAGTGTTTGGGCAAAAGTATATAGAAAAAATTTGATATTAAAAAGTTTTGAATATGTTGATTTCAAAGAAAGGCTTTACTATGGGGAGGATGTGCTTTTTAACTATATAAATTTTATAATTAGTGAAAGTTTTTTTATATCTCAAGAATGTATATATCATTACGAGTTTAATGAAAATGGTAGATATGAAAACAAAAATAAAGAAATTTTATGGCAAAATTACGAGCATAAAAAGCAAAGTTTAAAATGCATTAAAAAATTAGCTAATATTTTTTCACATAAACATTTTAATGAAAAAATATTAGAAGTTTTAGAGAAAGAAATTTTAGGGTTAGAGAGTAGAGTTTGGAAAAAGTAAAAGTTTTTATCATCAATCTAGAACGCTCAGAAGATAGAAAAAATTTTATGCAAAAACAGATTCAAAAACTCTTCACATATAATCCGAATTTAAAAAATCAACTAGAATTTAAATTTTTTAAAGCTATCGATGGTTCTAAAAATGAACATTTACAGTTTAAAAGCCACTTCCCATGGTGGTGTCAATTTGTACTTGGACGCGAACTTAGCGATAGTGAAAAATCATGCTTTGCATCTCATTATAGTTTATGGAAAAAATGCCAAGAACTTAATAACCCTATCATCATTTTAGAAGATGATGTTATTTTTAGTGATGAGCTTTTAAACAACTCAAATATCATTGAAAAATTACTAAATAGCAACTATGAATACATAAGATTTTATTACCTTTTTGATAAAAGAATACACCATTTAAATAACAATTTTTACATAAGCTACGAGAATACTGGTGGCACGCAAGGATATTTTATACACCCAAATGCTGCAAAAAAGTTTATTAAAAAGGCAAAATATTGGTTTAAGCCCGTAGATGATTATATGGATATGTATTATTATAATAAAATGCAAAACATCATCTATAAACCATTTTTACTTGACTTAAATCATGTAGAAACCACCATAACACAAAGAAAAAAGAAACTTAGCATACCATCTAAAATTATAAGAGAAATTGTAAGATTTTATTTTTACATTTTGAAATCTCTATCTAAAAATTAGCTTCAAAAAATATAATCTTTTGTATCATATTGTTCTTTTTTATCAAATTTCGAATAATCAAATTGATTTTTGAAAGATAGAATTTTCTCTTTTTCTAACAATTTAACATCAATATAACTTTTATACTTAAAAAAATCATTTTTCATAAAATCATCTACTGAAATCAATTCCACGTCATCAATAGTGTTATGTTTTCTTATTTTCTCACATGGAAAATGGTAATTTAATAATTCTGTATGAAATATCTTATACCTCTTTATGTTCATTTTTTCTAAATAATATATTTTTTTTCCTATAGTATCTCTATTTTCTTGCCAACGCAAATTAATATTCTTAATTAAAAACTGATCGTTTCCTACATTATTTAAACAACCAAATTTTGGAAATCTTCGTATATAAACATCATTGTTTTTATAAATAAAGTCCATTCTAGAATAAGCTACTAAGTCAAAATTATCTCTAGGAATATAAAAACTCTTATACAGTTTTTGTGCATCATAGATATGATCCACATCAATTTTCACTAACCATTCATTTTGAGGTATATATTTCATTAAAAAATTACAGTAATAATAAAATTTATTAATATCTTCCTTTGGATTATTAATATCGACATTGTAAGGGTATTTAATTGGTATGAAAGTCGGATACTGCTTGCAAAATTCCAAAATAATTTCTTCGCTACCATCTGTACAATCATTATATCCTATCACTCCTCTTTGTATAGCCGGTAAAATACTCTCCAATGAAGCTCTTAAAGTAATAGCTTCATTTTTCACTCTTATATACGCCCAAGGATTTAATGATGATTTTGGATTTTTTGATTCCAAATCAAAACTAAAAAAACCTTCATGTTTACCACTACACAATTTATTAATACCTATAAAATGCTCATTATTAACACTCTGTATTTTTTTCAGAATTCCACTAGGAATTTTACTATCAATATCATCAAAATATAATTGCTTTGGTCCTATAAAAAAATTTCTTATTTTTTTTCTATATTTTTTACTAAAACAAAAAAGACAAATCATTCTACTTAAAAAGAATTTTATATAATATATACTCATTAAAATCTCTTTCTTAAACAAGTTTTTTTCAAAAGCTTTCCTAGTGTAATTTTATGGCGTTTTTTGTGAAAATATTTTGGAATACACTCAAGACTTTTGAGATAAATATCATAAATATGTTTATATTTTGGAGAATTATTTATGTGATAGTTGATAAGTAATTTCAAAAAAGAGCTTTCGCCTTTATTTGGCAAAAGTAAACTCATAAATTCTTTCTTTCTAGTTTTAAAAATTTCTTGAAGATACTCTTCAGCTGCTTTTATTTTTCCTTGTTTCATTAAACAATCTACAATATATATTCTATACTTATCATTTTCATTGTCAAATTCTAACGCCATCTTTAAGTAACTTTCAAGAATTTCAAATTTTTCATTATTCTTCAATCCGCTTAAATATAAATGAAACAATGAGAATGCTTTTTGATCTGGATGCAATTTTAGCAAATTAAAATTTTTTTTCATTACATTATAAAATTCTTTTTTGCTAAATAATTCATAAGGATTAATATGTTGTCCATGTCCGGCAATTATAGACGATAATCTAGTTACAGCCGAATAAGTTCCATAAATTTTATCTGCTTTTGACATTAAAGTTATATCGTATATCAACATTTGAGTTGGTGTTAAAGAATCAAAATCTCTCAAATCATTGGCGAAGAAAATATTTTTGGATTTCACTATTCTTAATATTTCTTCTACAGAAGAAATATCATCTGTAAAGACAACTATTTTATTTCCCAAAGATAATTCTTTTTGTATTATCTCGATAGCTATTTCATATGGAGTTGCATGATATGTTGTACTAAGATTATACTTCCTGAAATTAGCATATGAATAGACTGTATCACCATTTCTAATATGTAATGCTATATAGTTTTCTATTTTTTCAGCTTGTTTTTTTGCGCTAGTTATGATATCAAAAATTTTCGGAGTAAAAACAATCTCATTTTCCCATATATATTTTGCCTGTTTTAAATAATCCTCTTTATCAACATCTTTCCAATAATACATCATCCAAAAAGGAGCCTCATAAAAGGTTTTATCTCCTTTTTTAATAAATTCTTCAAAATGCTTTAATCCATTTACACTTTCTTTATATACAGAAAAAATATCATTGATTTTTGATTGTTCAATACAATAAGCATTTATAAAATTTTGAGCAAATATATCTTCTTTAAGGTCTATATTAGTAGATATTATTTTTTGATTTGAAAAACTTTTATCAACTTGCAAATTCATTTCTGTTGCTACTAGCTTTTCAATAGATTCACTCCAAGTAAAACAAGGCTTAATATTGTTCCTTTTAGCTACATAAAAAGCACTTATCAGTCCTAAAAATCTAGTTCCATTACTATCTTCTCTATTTGAAATAATAAATTTTTCCATTTTACTCCAAAAATTTTTTAATATAATTATTGCTATAATTATAACATACTTTATTAAAGAGCTAAAATGAGTCAAATTTCCATCATACTACCAACTTATAATGTAGAAAAATATATAGCTAGAGCATTAGAAAGTTGTATAAATCAAACTTTTAAAGATATAGAAATCATTGTAGTAGATGATTGTGGAAGTGATAAAAGTATAGATATAGCCAAAGAATATGCTAGTAAAGATGATAGGATAAAAATCATACACAATGAAGAGAATTTAGGAACCTTTGCTAGTAGAAATATAGGTGTATTAAATGCAAAATCAGATTTTATAATGTTTTTAGATCCTGATGATTATTTAGAATATAATGCTTGTGAGCTTGGGTTTGAAAAAATCAAAAATGTAGATATGGTAGTGTTTAACTACAAAATAGAGCAAGAAAATAACACTTTGATAAATACCAATATTAAATTTAACAAACCACTAATAAAA